>JAFYOA010000212.1 GCA_017547865.1 Clostridia bacterium | reverse complement strand
CCTGTTTGCACAATTCTTTTTCAAGCATACGGCGCAGCTGCGGGTCGCCTTGTACCTGCACCGGCGCGCCGTTCATCGCATCGAAATTATTCATCGGTCGTCCTTTCCGCACCCAAAAGGGTACACAACTCCTTAACTTGTATTATACATGATTTTTGCTTCCGTGAAAAGACCGGGGAGAAATTTCCCGCCGATGCCAAAGAAAAGCCGCCGCCCGTTTTGCAGGCAGCGGCAAAAATATTCATCAAATCATCAGGCTGCAAACACCGTTGCTGAAGGCCACCGGGTCATCCAGCTTCATGCCTTCGATCAGCAGTGCCTGGGCATACAGCAGTTCGGTGTACAGCTTCAGCTTTTCGCCGTCGCTTTCCAGCAGGCCGCACAGGGTGGCAAACACCGGGTGCTGGGCGTTGATCTCCAGCACGCGCTCGGCCTTTACCGGCATACCCTCGGCGCCGGGCATAGCGCTCAGCACACGTTCCATCTCCAGGGTGATCTGACCCTCGGTGGTCAGGCACACCGGGTGGCTCTTCAGGCGGTTGGTCAGCACCACGCTCTTCACCTTATCGCCCAAAGCTTCCTTCATGGCATCCAGCACAGCCTTGTTTTCTTCGGCCTTCTGCTTGATCTGCTCCTTCTCTTCCTCGGTCTCCAGGTCCAGCTCATCGGCAGAAATATTCTTGAACGCCTTTTCATCGTACGTTTCCAGCATTTTGATGGAGAACTCATCCACGCTGTCGGTAAAGCAGAGGATCTCGTAGCCCTTATCCTTCAGGCGTTCAGCCTGGGGCAGGGCTTCAATCTGCGCCACGCTTTCGCCGCAGGCATAGTAAATATCCTTCTGGCCTTCGGGCATATGCTCCACATATTCCGCCAGAGAAACCAGCTTCTGCTCACGGGTGGAATAGAACAGGATCAGATCCTTGAGCATCTCTTTGTTGGCGCCGTAGTTTTCGTACATGCCGTACTTCAGCTGCAGGCCAAAGCTCTTGTAAAACTGCTCGTACTTTTCGCGGTCGTTCTTCAGCATGGTAAGAAGTTCCGAGCGGATCTTCTTTTCAATACGGCCGGCGATCAGCTTCAGCTGGCGGTCGTGCTGCAGCATTTCGCGGGAAATGTTCAGGGAAAGATCCTGCGAATCCACCAGGCCGCGGACAAAGCTGAAGCAGTCGGGCAGCAGGTCGGCGCACTTGTCCATAATCATCACACCGCTGGCATACAGCTGCAGGCCCTTCTGGAATTCCTTGCTGTAGAAATCCATGGGAGCCTTGCCGGGAATGAACAGCAGGGCGTTATAGGTGGCAGTGCCCTCCGCAGAAGAATGGATGACCCGCAGGGGATCCTGCCAGTCGAAGAATTTTTCTTTGTAGAAATTATTGTATTCCTCGTCGGCGATCTCTTTCTTGTTCTTCTTCCACAGGGGCACCATGGAGTTAAGGGTCACCGTTTCGGTGTAGGTCTCATATTCATCCTTGTTGTCTTCTTTGGGGCGGCTGCGCTCCATATCCATGCAAATGGGGTAGCGGATGTAATCGGAGTACTTTTTCACCAGCATGCGCAGGCGGTAAGCATCCAGGTATTCATCGTAGTTTTCCTCTTCAGAAGAAGGCTTGATGTGCAGCACGATCTCGGTGCCGTACGCATCTTTTTCCGCGGAGGAAATGGTGTAGCCCTCCACACCCTTGGATTCCCAGCGGTTGGCTTCTTCGCTGCCAAAAGCACGGCTGGTCACGGTTACGTGGTCGGCCACCATAAAGGCGGAGTAAAAGCCCACGCCGAACTGGCCGATGATATCCACGTCTTTATCGTCGCTCTTATCCATTTCGCGTTTGAACTGCAGAGAGCCGCTTTTAGCAATAACGCCCAGGTTATTGTCCAGGTCCTCTTTGCTCATACCAATGCCGTTATCGCGAATGGTAAGGGTGCGTTCTTCTTTGTTGGGAATAAGCCAAATGGCGAAATCTTCCCGGTTCAGGCCGGTGTTGTTTTCGCTCAGGGCTTTATAATAGAGCTTGTCCATGGCATCGCTGGCATTGGAGATCAGTTCCCGCAAGAAGATTTCTTTGTGGGTATAGATGGAATTGATCATCAGATCCAGCAGGCGCTTGGATTCTGCTTTGAACTGCTTCATAACAGAGGTTCCTTTCAAACAGAGAGTATTCCGGTTTTGCCGGTGCCTTATCGTTATAACACGGGCATTTTACAAAAAATGGTGTTTTTTATGAACAAACCGTAAAAAGCGGGCGGTCAGTTCTTTTCAAACAGGTTGCCGCCGGCAGCATCAATGGCCACGATCAGCGGAAAATCTTCCACCGTCAGTTTTTTCACCGATTCACAGCCCAGGTCATCGTAGGCGATCACTTCCAGCTCTTTTACACATTGAGCCGCCAGTGCACCCGCACCGCCAATGGCGCACAGGTACACGCCGCCGTTGCGGCAAATGGCCTCGCACACCGCCTTGCTGCGGGGACCTTTGCCGATCATGCAGATCAGGCCTTTATCCAGCATTTCCGGAGAAAACACATCCATGCGGCTGCTGGTGGTGGGG
>JAFYOA010000211.1 GCA_017547865.1 Clostridia bacterium | reverse complement strand
GAATACACAAAGGTGAGAATATCCTTCTGCAGGTTGTTCTTCTCCACATACTCGCGCAAAAACTTCGGTGCCACCGTGTCCATCTTGCCGCGGTATTTTTTGGTAGCCTTCAGGTGGCCGTCCAGCACTTCGATCAGCGGGTTAAGCGAAAGAATTTTTGCGCCCAGGTAAGCGGCATTGCTCACGCGGCCGCCGGCACGCAGGTAGGCCAGGTCGCCGGGGAAAAAGCCCATGCAGCATCTGCTGCTCAGCTCTTCTGCTTTGGCCACAGCTTCCTCTGTGGTGCAGTTGGGGTTCTTTTCCAGCCAGCGGGCCACTTGCAAAGCCACCAGGCTTTGGCCTGCAGATACATGCTTGGTGTCGATGCTGATCACATTCAGGCTGCGGCCCTCTTTGGCCAGCAGGGCACTCTGGTAAGAGCAGGTGGTTGCCGCGGAATAAGCCAGGTGCAGAATGCACGCATCCGGGTTCGTTTTTTCCAGTTCATCAAAGATCTTTGTAAAATCCTCCGGTGTGCAGCCGCTGGTTTTGGTCAGGGTACCGGTCTTCTTAAAAAAGTCGTAAATATCCGTTACAGGAAAAGTCCCGTCGTCTTTGGTCTCGCTGCCAAAGGCAACATGCATGGGTGCTGTCCAAATGCCGTATTTTTCCGCCAGATCAGCAGGCATATCCGCGCCGGTCTCTACCAAAATAATATACTTGCTCATAAGCCAACTCCTCAGTTCTGTTTTTTATAACCATGTATCCAAACTCTGATACGAGTTAAAATAGACACAATAAAGGCAAAATGTTTTTTATTATACTAACACAAAACTCCTTTGTTGAAAAGTCAATTTTGAATATTTTTATATTTTTTTCACATTTACATGCAAATCGATTCAAAAAAATTGATTTTGTTGGAATTTCAACAGAAGTGATTCTTTCATTGTGCTATAATAAAACCACCAAGCAAAGGAGGAATTGACGATGATCAGAACTATCATTAAAATCGATGAAGATAAATGCAACGGCTGCGGTGCCTGTGCGGCCGCCTGCCACGAGGGTGCCATCGGCATGGTAAACGGCAAGGCCAAACTGCTGCGAGAGGACTATTGCGACGGCCTGGGCGACTGCCTTCCCGCCTGCCCCACCGGCGCCATCACCTTTGAACAGCGGGAAGCCCCTGCCTACAACGAAGCTGCCGTGCTGGCTGCCAAGCAGCAAAAAGCCGCGCCTTCTCCCTGCGGCTGCCCCGGCTCCCGCGCCGCCACCTACCAGCGTGAAAGCGACTGTGCCTGCAGCACTGCCCCTGCCGCCAGCCAGCTGCGCCAGTGGCCGGTACAGATCAAACTGGTGCCGGTGCGTGCTCCGTATTTTGAAGGAGCCGACCTGCTGATCGCCGCCGATTGCACCGCCTATGCCTACGGCAATTTCCACGCCGACTTTATCCGCGGGCGCATCACCCTCATCGGCTGTCCCAAACTGGATGCCGGCGATTACGCCGAAAAACTGAGCCAGATCTTCGCCCAAAACGATATTCGCTCCATCACCCTGACCCGCATGCAGGTGCCCTGCTGCGGCGGTTTGGAAAACGCCGTGCGCCGCGCCCTGTTTGCCAGCGGAAAAGAGATTCCCTGCCGGGTGGTCACCATTGCCTCCGATGGCCGGATTTTGAGCGAGAAGGAGATTTAACATGAAGCTGCAGGATGAACTGCTGGGTGCTTTGGTTGGCCTGGCCCGGGCCACCGAGGGTAACGAATACGCCATTACTGCCGAAACGGAAGATGCGCTGACGGACGGGCTGCTGGCCACTTCTTCTGCCGATGAAGACGTGCTGCGCCGTGCCATTGCCCGCACAGAAGAAGCCAAGCGGGCGCTGATTCCCGATTGCTACGCCTGTGCCGCCCCCTGCGGGCGCACCGCCAATTACGATGTTCAGGGTCTGCAGGCACTTCCCCGGGATGTGCGGGCGCTGAAGCTTGCCCTGCTGTGCGCCGCCCGCGACTTGGCCCGGTTGCCCCGCACCGGCCCACTGGAGCAATTCTTTTACCGCGCCCTGTATGCCCTGGGAGCGGAAGATTGGGAAGCCCCGGTGCTCACCGCCGCTTTGGTGGAAGCCGGTGAAATACTGCAGTGCCGCACGCAAACCAAATAAACACAAAAAGTATGCCCGAAGAAGAGCAAACAACTCTTGTTCGGGCATTTTCTTATTCGTTTTCTGCCGGTTCATCCCGTTTAAATTCCAAAATATCCCCCGGTTGGCAATCCAGCACGTCGCAAATGGCTTCCAAAGTGGAAAAGCGAATGGCGCTGACCTTGCCGGTCTTCAGCTTGGAGAGATTCACATTCGCCACGCCCACCCGGGCCGAAAGCTCATTGAGGGACATTTTCCGGTCCGCCATTACCCGGTCCAGCCGCAAATAATCGCCATAGTTCCTCCTTACAAAGTCTCATCCGCCTGCTGCTGCAGCTCTTCGCCGTAACGAAACACAAAAGAGAGCAGATACAGCACAGCAAAGGCCAGGATAAAGTTGGTATCAAACATAAATTCCAGGTTTACGCCCACCACCTGTTCGTTGAGGAACAGCTCGGGAAAATCATACATATAGGCCAGGGCGATCTCTCCCATCATTTGGGCGAAGGAAAGAATACCGCCGCCGATGAGAGCCACAAAGCTGAGCTTGCGCAGAACAACGGAAACGGAACCATCAAAGGGCCGCTGCTCAATGATCGGCTGCACCACGGTGCGCAGCAGTTTGAGCACATAGCAGCCGGCAGCCAACACCAGTGCCGCATACAGCAGTCCCAGTTCAATGCGCAGAATGCGGCCTCCCTCGGGAATGCAGCCATCCACAATTTCAAAGCTGACACACCCAAGTTCAATGGCGGTGGTCTCCGTCGCTTCCAGCATATATTCCCCGGCGAAGGGCAGCACCGCTATAAATACAGCCAGCACGCACACGGCAATGCTGCAGGCGGTGTACACCACACCCATAAAGTTATCAAGGTTCTTTGCAATTTGACTCATTTTTTCCATTTTTCAAAACCTCCCGGTTCTTTTATGGTTTCAGT
>JAFYOA010000210.1 GCA_017547865.1 Clostridia bacterium | reverse complement strand
TGCAAGTGAGGTTTTTCCAAATAGAAGTAACTGCAATTGTTTCCGCGATCGCCCGTTTTTATTTTGCCAGTTCAATGATCATTTTTTGCTTTTGTTCTGCCAAATGCTTATATTTCGCCGCCCCGCCAACCGTACGCTCAACATAAGTCACCACACAATCCGCACGGTCGATCATCCAGCGGTTGCGACGATCAACGGCAAAACGCTGCGGCACACGTTCAAGGCCATCCGGAAAAATTGTTTCCAATCCTTCCCGCATTCCCAGCCGCAGTGGCATATATGCCAAAATCACGGTACACCGAATGTGCGGGTATTCCACACGCAGTTTTTTCAGCACACGCATCACCATGCTGTCAAACCCGCCTTGGCTGCCAACATAAAAATCATCTGCATTTTCCTGTTGAATCAAACGCAGAAGCGTGTCATGCAGCACCGGTTCTATGCTCTCTGGCGCATCTCTATGGCCAAAAAAAGTGCAGATCATGGTCTCATCACCTCATATTTAGTATACTCGTTTTAAGTATACTGTCAACACGATACCACAGAATAATCTTAAAATATACTTAATATAAGACGTATTTGGTGGTATTATGAGGAACAAAGAGAACAAGCACCTGGGCATTGAGATCGACCCGGAACTGCACGGAAAACTGCGTTACATTGCAAAATACGAAGATCGCTCCATCAACGGGCAGATCCTGTATCTCGTGCGCCGCTGCGTTCGTGAATTTGAAGAGCAGCACGGCGAGATCGAACCCGAAAATAAATCCGAATAAAAAGCAAGCAGCCGCCTCCACAAAGTAAGCGGCTGTAATTTTTGTGTGCGCCCTCTCAGTCAGCTTTGCTGAATAAGGAAAGCTTTCTTCAAATACGGGTAATTGGCAATTCTCAATTGTCCGTTGCGTTTTTCAGCCACTCCATTGCCATGCATACGTGCACCGCGGCGCCGTAGGGCAGGGCAGCTTCGTCAAAGGTGACCATGGGGTGGTGCAGGGGCCAGGTGTGGCCGTCCTGGGGGCGGCCGCCGGCCAGGGCCAGCATCAGCACCGGCACATGCTGCCCCACATAGGCAAAGTCTTCCGAGCCGCCGGCACTGGAATTCTTCTGCCCGGCGAACATGGCAGCCAGCTTTTTGGGGGTCAGGCACTTTTCACCCAGCAGGGGGAGCAGTGTTTCTTCTGCCTGTTTGGAAAGAGCAGGATCGTTCACCAACACCGGGCAGCCGCTGGTAAATACCACGTTCGCCTCGGCCCGAAACGCCGATGCAATTCCTTTGGCGATCTCTTCCATGCGGCGCTTCAGCAGGGCGCGGGTGTCTTCGTCAAAAGCACGCAGGGTGCCGCCCATCACAGCGGTATCCGCAATGGCGTTGGAAGCCGTTCCCCCATGAATGGTGCCGATGGTGAGCACCGCGCGCTCACCCAGGGGAAGTTCCCGTGCCTGCAGCTCCTGCAAGGCAATGAGAATGTGCGCCGCGGCGGTGATGGGATCGATGCCGTTGTGGGGCATGGAGCCGTGGCAGCCCTTGCCCTGCACCCGAATTTCAAAATAATCCGCCGCCGGAGAACTGGGCCCGCCCGCCGGCACAATCACCGTGCCCGGGGCGAAGGGCATACCGGCCATCATATGCAGCATCATGGCTGCATCCACGGCGGGTTCTTCCAGCAGGCCGTTTTCAATCATATCCTTCGCACCGCCGAAGACCTCTTCTGCGGGCTGGAACATCAGCTTCACCGTGCCTTCCAGCTC
>JAFYOA010000002.1 GCA_017547865.1 Clostridia bacterium | reverse complement strand
GCGACACAGCTCTTAAAATTGCGGTGATGGCCGATGCGGGCCGCACCGATTTCCGCCGGGATATTCGCCCCCGTGCGGAAAGCCCTGTGGATCTCATCCGTGTGGCAGCGTATATCCGCGATCTTCCCGCTGCGGTGGAGATGATCGGGGATGCCCACAACAAGGGCTACGAAACCAGTGTGAGTATGATGGCGGTTTCTCAAAACAGCCGGGAAGAATTGGCCGAAGGCATCGCTGTCCTGGCGCAGACCCCGGTGGATGTGATTTACCTGGTGGACAGCTTCGGTGCGTTTTATCCGGAAGATATCCGTTCTTTGATGGAACTGTACCTGGAAGCAGGGGAGAAGTACGGCAAGCGCATTGGAATACACGCCCACAACAACCAGCAGCTGGCTTTTGCCAATACGCTGGAGGCTCTTCGCCTGGGGGCCGTGCGGCTGGATGCCACCGTGTGCGGCATGGGCCGGGGCGCCGGTAACTGCTGTCTGGAATCGCTGCTGGCTTACCTGAAAGACCCTCGGCGCGACCTGGTGCCGGTGCTGCGGTTTATAGAAAAACACATGGCCCGCATGCGGCAGGAAAACGCCTGGGGCTTTGATCTGCCGTATCTGCTCACCGGTTTGCAGAACAGCCACCCGGCGGCGGCCATTCGTTTTGCAGAAGATGACCGCCGGGATTATGAGGCGTTTTACCGCGAACTGCAGGAAAAAAAATAAGCAATTGCTGCGGCTCTCTGTGCTTTGCGAGAAGCACCGGGGGCCGTTTTTGTTTTTCTTTATTTCGCCCTTGACACAGCCCCGCTCCCTGTGAAATAATATATACGTGGCAGTTTGCCAACCAGCCGGTGCAATGGGCCCGGTTATTGAAAAAGGATACACGACCATCGTTTTACAGCAGCGGGCCATTCCCGCAAAGGACATAGATATGCATAAGAAAAACAGACATTTCCGCACGGAAGAACCCCGCGGCGACGAAAAGCAGCTGCGCCGCCGGGGCAATACCTCCCGTGATTATGCCAGCCTGCAGCGGCTGGGCCGCGGCCTGCGGGTGGGCGGCCTTTTGCTGGCTGTGGTGCTGGTGGTGTATGGCCTGTACGCCGTAAAGCACGGGCTCGTTCCGTATCTCGAAAATCAGCAGGCTGCATCTTCTGCGGAATCCCAGGAAGAAAGTCTTCTGGAATCTCTGCCGGTCTCGACACAGCCCATGTTGTACGATGACAAGGGCCTGCCGGTGTACGACAATGCCGTTTCTCTGCGGATCATCAACAATACCCACCCGGCGGAGCAAACCGACGTGCCGGTATTGGGCGTTTTTCAGGGCTCTTTTGTGGATGAACGCATTCTGCCTGCCCTGGAGGCTTTGTTTGCCGCGGCAGCAGAGGATGACATCCGCCTCAATGTTACCGGCGGGTATGTTTCTTTTGCGGAGCAAGAGGCCGCTTTCAACGAGCGTGTGCGCAAGCTGGAAGCGGAGGGCACGACCAGCATTATGGCGGTGAACCATGCGGAACGCCAGGTGGGCCGTGCCGGCCGGTGCGACCTGCAGACAGGCATGTGTGTGCGTATTCGCGGCAACGCAGAGACCTTTACCGCCAACCCGGTATACGAATGGCTGAACAACAACGCCCTGCACTACGGCTTTGTTTTCCGTTATCCGGAAGGAACGGAAGACTTGACCGGGCATGAGTGCGATCTGCTGGTGCTGCGCTATGTGGGCACCGAAAATGCCCGGCAGATGCGCCGCCTGAACATGTGCCTGGAGGAGTTTGCGGAGTATATTTCGCACCAGGGATAAAGGCAGAAAAAAACTTGGCTTTTTTTGAAAAATTCCTTGATTTTATTGCGAATTCGTGGTATCATTTATCCGTTGCGGTTTGTGCCGCAGCCCTTAGGTCAAACGTATTTGTTCTATCTTATCCAAAGGAGGAAGAATCATGAAAGAGAATACGCATCCGGTCTACGAGGCAACTACCATCACCTGTGCTTGCGGTAACGTGATTGAAACCCGTTCCACCAAAAAGAACATTCGTGTTGAAATTTGCTCCAAGTGCCATCCTTTCTTCACCGGCAAGCAGAAGCTGGTGGACACGAGCGGTCGTGTCGACATGTTCAAGAAGCGCTACGGCCTCAAGTAAGAGACAGAGCGAAACAACTGCAAAGAGAATCGGCGGCACAGCTTGTGCCGCTTTTTCTTTTGCGGGCAGTGCCCGCAAAAGAGCCACGGGAGCCGTGCTGAATTCCCTCTCCGTATTCGCCCAAGGGGCGAATCCACCTCCCCAAACGTGGGAGGCACGCCGAGAACTCTATAATCTTT
>JAFYOA010000209.1 GCA_017547865.1 Clostridia bacterium | reverse complement strand
CCTGGGGCGTGGACTTCGGTATGATCGATAAGAACGGCCGCCTGCTGAGCAGCGGCGTGCACTACCGCGACGCCCGCACCGAGGGCATTGCGGAGCAGGCCTGGAAAACCGTGAGCAAGGAAGAAATTTACTCCCGTGCCGGCCTGCAGTACATGCGGTTCAACACCCTGTACCAGCTGTATTACATGAAGAACTATGAGCCGGAACTGTTTGCCCTGTGCGATAAGATCCTGCTGACCCCCGATCTGTTCGCCTACTTCCTCACCGGCGAAAAGCGCATTGAAATGACCAATGCCTCCACCACCAACATGCTGGACGCCAAAACCAAGGAATGGGACTACGAACTGTGCGAGAAGCTGGGTATTCCCACCCACATTCTGCCCCAGATCATCGCCCCCGGCGAAGTGTACGGCAACCTGGCCCCGGAAATCTGCGAAGAACTGGGTTGTCCCAGTGTGCCGGTGATCGCCTCTGCCACCCACGATACCGCCAGCGCGGTGGTAGCCACCCCCGCCCAGACCGATGACTTTGTGTACATCAGCTGCGGCACCTGGTCTCTCTTCGGCATTGAAAGCGACACCCCCATCCTCACCAAAGAGGCCATGGACTCCAACTTCACCAATGAAACCGGCTACAACAAGACCACCCGCTTCCTGAAGAACATCATGGGCCTGTGGGTCATTCAGGAATCCCGCCGCCAGTGGATCCGGGAAGGCCAGGAAAACGTGACCTACCCCGTGCTGGAAAAAGACGCCCTGGCCTGCGAGCCGTTCAAGTGCTACATCGACTGCGATGATCCTTCCTTTGAAGCCCCGGGCAACCTGCCCCGCCGCATTCAGGAATTCTGCCGCCGCACCGGCCAGTATGTGCCCCAGACCCGCGGCGAGATTATGCGCTGCATTTACCAGAGCCTGGCCCTGAAGTACCGCTACACCTTTGAGGCCCTGAAGGAACTGCGCGGCCGCGACTTCGGTTCCATCAACGTCATCGGCGGCGGCACCAAGGATAACTTCCTGTGCCAGCTGACCGCCAACGCCACGGGTGTACCGGTTTCTGCCGGCCCCGGCGAAGCCACCGTTATGGGCAACATCGCCGTACAGCTGATGAGCCTGGGCGAAATCCGTGACCTGAAGCACGCCCGCGAAGTGGTTACCGCTTCCACCAACCTCATCACCTACCAGCCCGACCCGGCAGAAAAAGCCGCCTGGGATGCCGCTTACGAAGAGTATGTAAAGATTCTCAATAAATAAGCGGGCGGGCAATACCCGCTGATGCGTCGTGGGCGGACAGTGTTCGCAACCAAATAACGGATAAGTAACTGCTGGTTTTTATCAAAGCGTCCGCGTAATGGGCTGGCAGAAACGGGGTAACCCAAAAATTTCGTCCACCTTTTCAAAGGTGGTAGGGTGTCGGGACAAAGTCCTGACCCGTACTCCGCAGAGTACGGAATCCTTTTTCTTAGAAGCGCTCCGCAAGGGGTGAATTTCACAGCTTGCTGTGAAAGAGGGGAAGCCCTGCAAGTGAGGGCGTCCCCTAAAAAGCCGGAATATAGAAGTGGCACTCTGCAAGTGAGGTTTTCCTTGTAAAAACCACAATGTTGCAGTAAGCAATTTACCGAAGCTGAGCTGTAAATTTAAAGGCTGGGAATTGGAAGATTCTTCTGATTATACCCTCTCAGTCAGCCTTCGGCTTCCAGCTCCCCCCAAAAGGGGGAGCCACGCCAAGATTCATCTGATTTAAGTGGGCGAACGCAAGCATCGACTGCGTCGGATGCGATTGCCCCTACATTCCCACCGCGCACCATCTGTTTTGTACATTCATCTTCTATTTTATATTTCAGGAGGACACACCATGAGCGAAATCAAACAGGCCTACGAACTGGCCAAAGCCGCCTATGCCAAAATTGGCGTGGACACCGATGCTGCCATCGAGGCTCTCAAAAACATCCCGATCTCCATGCACTGCTGGCAGGGCGACGACGTGAAGGGCTTCCTGTTCAAGGATGCCGAACTCTCCGGCGGTATTCAGACCACCGGCAACTACCCCGGCCGTGCCACCACCCCCGAGGAACTTCGTGCCGACTACGAGCTGGCCATCTCCCTCATTCCCGGTAAGAAGCGCTTCAGCCTGCACGCCATTTATGCCGACACCGACGAAAAGGCGGGTGAGGACGCATGAGGAACCTGCCCGGCACCGCCGTGCCCATAGAGGACGGCAGACTGCAATTCGGTTTTGCGAACCTTGCGCCGCTGTTCTCGGTAACGG
>JAFYOA010000208.1 GCA_017547865.1 Clostridia bacterium | reverse complement strand
GTATGGCTGGAAATTCTTCTGCATGGCCCAGGGGGATGGGGAAGAGCAGCCCAGCCGCATGTATATTCACCGCACGGGCAAGAAACCCTCTTGACAATTGCACGGCAAACAGATAAAATAAATCTGTTATGGAGATGTACCCAAGTGGTTGAAGGGTCCGCACTCGAAATGCGGTAGGTCCGGCGAACCCGGGCGCAAGAGTTCAAATCTCTTCATCTCCGCCAGGAAAAACGGCAAGTTTCGAAAGGAACTTGTCGTTTTTCAATGATATCCGTTCCCACCGGAACGGGTGATATATCTTCGATATGATATCGCACAATCGCGCCAGCAATATATCATTATTTTTGTAAGAGTTTGAATTCATGCGCAAAACAATTGCCTCGATTTTTGCATAAACCGCGCAGCGCTGCAGAAACTATCCTCCGGGAGCGTTCCCGCTATAAAAAGGAGGATATAACCATGGCAAAATTGAAATGCAGTGTAACCACCTGTGCAAACTATGCGGCAGAAAAGTGCTGCCTGCCCAAAATTCAGGTCGATGGCCCCGGTGCCTGCAGCTGCGGGCAGACCTGCTGCAGCTCTTTTCAGGATAAGAAAACCTGCGCCAGCAACAGCGTGACCGGCCGCCACGATGTGCCCGACCATAACGTGACCATTGCCTGCCGCGCCAAGAACTGCAAGTACAACGAGGCCGGTATGTGCGAGGCCGGCCAGGTGCATGTGGGCTGCTGTGATACCGGCAAGCCCTGTGTCATCAGCGAGACCGAGTGCTGCACCTTTGAAGAAAAAAGATAACAGGGAAGAGGAGAGAGAAGCAGTTTGCGCTGTTTCTCTCTTTTTTATCGATAGTGTTTAACCGACGTTAATTTTTTTCTAAAATAAGCACTAAGTTGCGCCCTGCCTATTGCCAAAAAAATTGTGTCTTGGTATAATGTATTTGATTTAATAAAATGCCGGAATAGGCGTTTTCACAAATCACCGTACGAAATCTTTTCAATACAATCCTGTTCCAGAAGGGAGGGACAAACTATGCGTATTCTGCCGATCGAAGTTACCACTGGTGCTGTTGCTGCCAATTCCGTGCCGGATTGGATGGTCGTTGTGATGGGTCTTGCCACCGTATTCGTGGCCCTGATCGCTCTGATCGTCATCTGCAAGGTGATGGGCGCTCTGGTAGGCAATAAGAAGGAAGCTCCTGCTGCCCAGACTGCACCTGCCGCTGCACCTGCTGCCCCCGCCGCACCCGAAGTGCTGCCCCAGCAGACCGTGGCTGCCATTGCTGCCGCCATCGCAGAAAACATGGGGACCGACGTCTCCAAGATCCGCATTCTGTCCATCAAGAAGATCTGAGCCTCAATTTAATTTTTAAGAGGCCCGCCGAAGAGCAAGGCTCTTCACAAAACGAAAGGAAAGGTAAACCAACATGAAAAAGTACAATGTCAATGTCAATGGCACCAACTATGAAATCACCGTAGAAGAAGTGACCGGCGCTGCCGCCAACGTGGCTCCCGTTGCTGCTCCTGCCCCCGCTGCCGCTCCCGCTCCTGCTGCTGCTCCCGCTCCCGTTGCTGCTGGCGCCGGCGAATCCGTCAACAGCCCCATGCCCGGCACCATCCTGGCCGTGAACGTTGCCGTGGGTGCCACCGTTAAGGCTGGCGATGTGCTGATGGTTCTGGAAGCCATGAAGATGGAAAACGAAATCCAGGCTCCCAAGGCCGGTACCGTTACCGCTGTGGCTGTTGCCAAGGGCGCTACCGTGGAAAGCGGCGCACTCCTCTGCACCATTGCTTAATCGCAATTCTGCAGCCGCTTGATTATTTAACAATAATAAAACATAAGGAGTGTAAATCATGGGCGAATTTGTAATGAACTTTATCCAGAGCACCGGATTTGCACAGCTGGGTACCCAGTATCTCAACATCATCATGATCGCTGTTTCCTGCTTCCTGCTGTATCTGGCTATCGTGAAGAAGTTTGAGCCGCTTCTGCTGCTCCCCATCGCTTTCGGTATGCTGCTCACCAACCTGCCGAACGCTGAAATGTTCCACGAAATTCTGTTTGCCGGCGGCCATATCCATTGGGATCTGTTCGGCGGTGCTCCCGTTTCCCAGGCTTTCCTGGATGAACTGGCTGCTGTCGGCGTGGCCGATGGCGTTCTGAACACCGTTGCCGTTGGCGACGTTGTGACCCCCGGCCTGCTGGACGTCCTCTACCTGGGCGTTAAGCTGGGCATCTATCCCTGCCTCATCTTCATTGGCGTTGGCGCCATGACCGACTTTGGTCCCCTGATCGCCAACCCCAAGAGCCTGCTGCTGGGCGCTGCTGCTCAGCTGGGCATCTTCGTCACCTTCATTGGTGCCCGTCTGCTGGATGGCGCCGGCCTCATTCCCTTCACTGTGGAAGAAGCCGCTTCCATCGGCATCATCGGTGGTGCCGACGGCCCCACCGCTATCTTCGTGACCTCTCAGCTGGCTCCCCAGCTGCTTGGCCCCATCGCTGTTGCTGCTTATTCCTACATGGCTCTGGTGCCGGTTATCCAGCCCCCGATCATGAAGGCTCTCACCACCAAGGAAGAGCGTCTGATCACCATGAAGCAGCTGCGCACTGTTTCTCACACCGAAAAGGTGATCTTCCCCATCGTTGTTACCATCTTTGTTTCCCTGCTGCTGCCTTCCGCCGCTTCTCTGGTGGGCTGCCTCATGCTGGGTAACCTGATGCGTGAGTGCGGTGTTGTGGAACGTCTGAGCAAGACTGTTCAGAACGAACTGATGAACATCGTCACCATCTTCCTGGGCCTCTCCGTTGGTGCTACCGCTACTGCTACCACCTTCCTGCAGCCCAAGACCCTGGGCATTATGTGCCTGGGTATCGTTGCCTTCAGCCTGGGCACCGCCGGCGGCGTCATCCTGGCCAAGGTAATGAACCTCTTCCTGAAGGAAAAGATCAATCCGCTCATCGGTTCTGCCGGTGTGTCTGCCGTTCCCATGGCCGCCCGTGTTTCTCAGGTTGTTGGCCAGAAGGAAAATCCCGGCAACTTCCTGCTGATGCACGCCATGGGCCCCAACGTGGCCGGCGTTATCGGCTCCGCTGTGGCCGCCGGTGTGTTTATGGCACTGTTCGGCTGATAGGAGGAATTTAAAATATGGCTAATCCCGTAAAAATTACAGATACAATCCTGCGTGACGCCCACCAGTCTCAGGCTGCTACCCGTATGCGTCTGGAAGATATGCTTCCCGCCTGCGAGACCCTGGATAAGGTTGGCTACTGGTCTCTGGAATGCTGGGGCGGCGCTACTTTCGACGTGTGCATGCGCTTCCTGAACGAAGATCCGTGGGAACGTCTCCGCACCCTGAAGAAGGCTATGCCCAACACCAAGCTGCAGATGCTGCTCCGCGGCCAGAACCTGCTGGGCTACCGTCACTATGCCGATGACGTGGTCGAGAACTTCTGCAAGAAGTCCATCGAAAACGGTATCGATGTTGTTCGTATCTTCGACGCACTGAACGACCCCAGAAACGTTGCCACCGCCATGAAGTTCGTTAAGGAATACGGCGGCTGGGCCGAAGTTGCTTTCTCTTACACCAAGAGCCCTGTGCACAGCGAAGAGTTCTTCGTGAAGCTGGCTATGGAATACGAGAAGATGGGCGCCGACTCCATCTGCATCAAGGATATGGCTT
>JAFYOA010000207.1 GCA_017547865.1 Clostridia bacterium | reverse complement strand
TGTGCAGAAGGGCCAGCCCGTGCTGGTGGAAGCTGCCATTGAGGGCGCTTATTTTACGCCGATCTTTGCGGAAGAGTGCTATAAGCTGGGCGCTTCCAACGTGATCGTGCATTATCTGGATGAAGCCAACCTGAAGGTTGCTGCCAAATACCGCAGCGATGCCGATGTGCGTAAGGTGGAAGACTGGGAAGAACTGCAGTGCCAGAAGTACCTGGATGAAGGCGCCTGTTATGTTCGCCTGGAGGGCGTGAACCCCGAACTGATGGCGGATGTGCCGGAAGCCCAGGCCAATGCTATTTTTGCCCATGTGGATGCGGTGCGCAACATTATGCGCAAAGCCAGCCGCGAAAAGCACTGCCAGTGGCTCATCGCCATGATTCCCACCCAGGAGTGGGCAGAGTATATTCTGAAAGATGTACCCAAGGAACAGGCACTGGAAGAACTGTGGAAACTGGTGCTCAAGCTTTGCTACATCGATGAGACCAACGATGTGGTGGCAACCTGGGAAGAGAAGAACCGTGTGCGCGGCGAACGCGGCCTGAAGATGGATTCCTATAACTTCCGCAAGCTGCACTACACCGCCGGCAACGGCACCGATCTTACCGTGACCCTGACCCCCTATTCCAAGTTTGGCGGCCGCGGTCCCCGTCCGGGTATTGCTTTCAATGCCAACATTCCCTCTGAGGAAATTTGCACTTCGCCCGAAAAGTTTGGCACCGATGGTGTGGTGTACGCTTCCCGTCCGCTGGTGCTGGGCGGCAAAAGCATCGAAAACTTCGGTTTCCGCTTTGAAAAGGGCAAGGTTGTGGAAGTGATTGCCGGCGAAGGCAAAGAAATGCTGGAGGCCCTGGTGAATATGGATGAAAACTGCGGCTACCTGGGCGAGGTTGCTCTGGTGGAATACAGTTCTCCCATCTCCATGTCGAACCGTGTGTACTATACCACCCTCATCGATGAAAACGCTTCCTGCCATCTGGCCCTGGGCCGTGCCCTGGCTCGCCCCCTGCCGGAGGATGATCCCTGGACCTTCAACGATGCGGTGATCCACATCGACTTTATGATGGGCACGCCGGATATGCATATTGTGGGCATTACGGAAGACGGCAAAGAAGTGGATGTATTTGTAAACGGCGATTTTGTACTGTAATATAAATTTAAAAACGGAGGAAAACGAATATGTGTATGGATAAAAACAGAGCCTGGAAACTGCTGGAGGACATCGGTTTTGTGCGTGTGGCCGGCAGCGAAGAAGAACTGAAAGCCGCGGAGATCCTGAAGGCTGCCTGCGAAGAAGCCGGCGTGCCTGCGGTGATCGAAGATTTTGAAGTGGACGTGGTGAATATTCACACCGCCACGCTGGAAGTGCTGGAGCCCGAGTACCGTGCTTATCCCGTCATCGGCATTGGCAAAACCGCCAATACCCCGGAAGAAGGCGTTGTGGGCGGCTTTAAGTACATTGAAGACGGCACCGATACCAACCTTACCGATGTGGAAGGCAAGATCGTTCTGCTGCAGGGCAGAGGGGATAAGGACCTGTACGAAAAGCTGCAGAAGAAGGGCGCCCTGGGCTACATTGCCATTGCCGGCAACATTTACGAAGACGAAAGCATTAAGAACCAGCTGCGCCCCACCAACGCTTTCGGTAAAGAGCATCCCATTCCCGGTGTGAAACTGCACATTACCGATGCTGAAAAGCTGGTGCTCTCCAAGCCCACCAAAGTGAAGATCGTGCTGAATTCCGAAAAGGTGAAGGCAACTTCTCACAATGTGGTGGCCACCATTGAAGGCACCGACCTGAAGGATGAAGTCATCGCTTTCAGTGCTCATTACGATTCCGTTCCCTACTCCAAGGGCGTGTGGGATAACGGCACCGGCTCCGTGACCATTGCGGAACTGATGCACTACTTTAAGGAAAAGGGCACCCGCCGTACCATGAAGTTCGTTTGGTGCGGCGCCGAAGAGATCGGCCTCGTCGGTTCCAGAGAATACTGCAAGGCTCACGAAGCCGAACTGAAGGACTACATCTTCAACATCAACTTTGATATGACCGGTGTGACCATCGGCTATGAGAAGTTCTGCTGCACCGCCAGCGAAGATACCCTGCATGCCGTGGAATACCTGGCTAAGCTGAACAACTATCCCGTGAAGACGGAACTGGGTACGTATTCTTCCGACTCCACCAGCTTTGCCGGTGCCGGTGTGCCTGCCTGCACCTTTGCCCGCCTCAACGCCATGGGCGGCGCACAGATTCACAACAACACCGATACCTTCGACCGCATCGATCCTGATTCCTTCATGATCACCCTGAATTTTGTGGCTCTGTTCGCCGAGCAGATCGCCAATGCCCCGGTGAATGTGATTCCCCGCAAGTTTGCCCCTGCCGTAACCGAAAAGCTGGAGCAGATGAAGAAGATGCGCGCCGAAATGGATGCCAAGCCCGAAGAAAAGAAGGAAGAGGGCGAAGAAAAGAAGCCCGAAACCGAAGAAAAGAAATAACCTGCAGAGCAAAACGGAGTGGGAAACCGCTCCGTTTTCTTTTTGCGGCAGCGTCTCTTTTTTTATGAAAAAGCATATTTGTTACTGTAAAAGTAAAGTTAAGGGCAAAACGGCATTTTGAGTGGAAATACTTTGACAAATACGATAAAATAGAATATAATAAAGTCGCACGCCTATATCTGCATTTTCACAGTTACTTTTTTCACAAAGTTTTTGGGAGAATGCGAAAAATCTGCCGACGGGAAGTGACGTTATGACCATCCGTGAAATTGCAGAGGTACTGGAGGCCGAATGGGTCTGCGGCGAAGATTGCGCCGACCAGGAGATCCGCTATGCGTTTGCATCCGATATGATGAGCGATGTGCTGGCATATGTGGAACTGGAGACCATTCTTTTGACAGGGCTGATCAGCAGCCAGGCGGTGCGTACAGCAGAAATGCTGGATATTCCCTGCCTTGTGTTTGTGCGCGGCAAAAAGCCGCAGGAAGAGACCGTGCGCCGGGCCAAAGCTCTGGGTCTGTGCGGGCTGATGACGAAGTGTTCCATGTTCGAGGCCTGCGGGCGGCTGTATGCTGCCGGGCTCAACGGCATTGAACTGGCCGGCGGAGGTGCTGAAGATGACGATGATTAAAGAGACGTATCCGGTCAAAGCAGGCGATATGGTCGCCGCAGGCGATGTCTCTGCCGCCATCAAGCGCCAAATGAAGCAGCTGGGCATCCCGGCTTCTGTGGTGCGGCGTGTTTCTGTGGGTACTTACGAGGCGGAGATCAATCTGGTCATCCATTCTTTGGGCGGCCACATCGATTTCGAGATTTCTCCGGAAGCGATCACCATTCGGGTGGTGGACCAGGGTCCCGGTATTGCGGACCTGGAAAAAGCCATGACCGAAGGTTGGTCCACGGCTTCCAACGAAGTGCGCGATATGGGCTTTGGCGCCGGTATGGGTCTGCCGAACATGAAGCGCAATGCCGATGAATTCTCCATTGAATCCACGGTGGGAGTCGGTACGGATATTACCATGATTTTCAATATTTAATATAGAACGGACTGCGAACGACGGAAGGAGGCGACAGGCACGTATGGCGGAATCGTATTATCATTCCATCCGGCTGGATGAAGACAAATGCAAAGGCTGTACCAACTGCCTGAAGCGCTGCCCCACCGATGCCATCCGCATCCGCAACAACCGGGCAACCATTCTGCAGCAGAATTGCATTGACTGCGGCGAATGCATCCGGGTGTGCCATAACCATGCTAAAGTGGCGGTTACCGATCCTTTGTCGGTGATCGAGAAGTTTAAGTATAAAATTGCTCTGCCGGCTCCTACGCTGTATATGCAGTTCCCCCAGATCCACAGCGCAGAACCCATCATCGCCTCTCTGTTCAAGCTGGGGTTTGACGATGTGTTTGAGGTGGCCCGCGCGGCAGAAGTGATCTCCTACGCCATTCGGCGCACGCTGATCAACGAAGACCGCCCCCGCCCGGTGATCTCTTCGGCCTGTCCCGCTGTTCTTCGGCTGATCCAGGTGAAATACCCCAGCCTGCTGGACAACGTGATCGACATTGTTTCCCCCATGGAAGCAGCTGCCAGAATCGCCAAAGAAGAATTTGCCAAAAAGAATGGTGTGCCGGAGGAAGAAGTGGGCGCGTTCTTCATTTCTCCCTGCGCCGCCAAACTGACCGCGGTGCGTTCCCCCTTGGGACAGGAAAAGTCCTGGGTGGA
>JAFYOA010000206.1 GCA_017547865.1 Clostridia bacterium | reverse complement strand
TCATCGGCAACGAAGGCAACGGCCTGACCAAAGAAGCCATCGCAGGCTGTGATGTTCCCCTTACCATTCCCATGCTGGGCCGGGCTGAAAGCCTGAATGCCTCTGTGGCGGCCTCCATTATCATGTGGGAACTTTGCCGTCCCCAGGAGAACTGAGATGGACGAGCGACTCTATTGGCTGTGGCTGCAGCAGGCTTTTGGTGCCGGCAGCCCCAAACCGGCCACGGTTTTGCGCCGTATGAAGACCGTGCAGGCTTTTTACGAGGCCGGCCCGGCTTTTTGGCAGGAATGCAAATATGTTACCCCGCGGGAATTCCACGCTTTGCGTGCCTTTACAATGGAAAAGGCCGCGGCGCTGCTGGAATACTGCGAAAAACTTGGCCAGCGGGTGCTGACTCCGGCCGATGAAGATTACCCGCAGTGCTTGCGGGAACTGCCGGATTTTCCGGCGGTGTTGTATATGCGCGGTACCTTGCCGCCGGTGGACCGTGTGCTGTCCATCGCTGTGGTGGGCTCCCGCAAAGCGGATGAAGATACGCTGCAGACTGCCCGGCAGATCTCGCATGATCTGGCGGCCTGCGGTACTGTCATCGTCAGCGGCGGCGCTGTGGGTGTGGATGCCGCTTCCCACCAGGGCGCGCTGCAGGCCGGCGGCAAAACCGTTTGTGTTCTGCCCTGCGGTCTGGATCACCCTTACCTGATGGACCAGGTGATGATGCGGGAACGGATCGCCGAAAGCGGCGTTCTGATCTCGGAATACCCGGAGAACACCGGCGTGTTCCGGGGCAATTTCTCTGTGCGCAACCGGTTGATCTCCGGTCTTGCCCACGGAACACTGATCGTCTCTGCCGCAAAGAAAAGCGGCACATTGATCACCGCTGCCCGGGCGGTGGAACAAAACCGGGATGTGTTCGTTTTCCCCGGTCCCGATGGGGACGAACGCTACGAAGGCGCCCGTTCTTTATTGGAAGACGGCGCTGTGGAGGTTCATTCGGCGGCCGATATTCTGCGGGAATACGAAGGCCGGCTGGAAGAAATGCAGGAGGCCGAACCCCTGCCTTTGCAGGAGGAAGCGGCCGGATTCGAAGAAAAAACGGCTGTTTTTGGGCCGGAAGAGAAAAAAATATCGCCTGAAGAAGGATTTTCTTTAAAAACAGGACAAAATCACCTTGACGAACTTTCCGACGATGCTGTAACATTATTAAAAGTTCTGCTTTTGCAGGACCAGCATATCAATGAACTGACCCAAAAGGCCGGGCTGCCTGCCCGGCGGGTATTGGCGGCTCTTACAGAACTGGAGCTGGCCGGAATGTGTGAATCCCATGCCGGACGTATGTATTGCCGGCGGGAGAGGTTTTGAATATAAAAGGAGGTAAGCCTGGCGCCCTGCGGTGCCGGGCTCGATGAGAATGTCGAAACTTGTGATCGTAGAGTCTCCGTCCAAAGCGAAGACAATCAAAAAATATCTGGGCCCCGGTTTTGAAGTTGTGGCTTCCAACGGCCATGTGCGCGACCTTCCCGCCACCCGCCTCAGTGTGGATGTGAAGGATGGCTTCAAACCGAAGTATACCATTATCAAAGGAAAAGAGAAGCTGGTGGATTCTTTGAAATATGCCGCAGCCAAAAGCGACGGCGTGTACCTGGCCACCGACCCGGACCGCGAAGGAGAGGCCATTTCCTGGCACCTGGCGTATATTCTGGGGTTGGATACCGACGAAGCCAACCGTGTCACTTTCAACGAGATCACCAAGCACGGTGTAGAAGTGGGCATGAAGGAACCCCGGGCCATCGATATGGACCTGGTGAACGCCCAGCAGGCCCGCCGTATTCTGGACCGCCTGGTGGGCTATAAGCTCAGCCCGTTTTTGGCGAAGATGATCCGCCGCGGTCTTTCTGCCGGCCGTGTGCAATCTGTGGCGGTGCGCATCATTGTGGACCGTGAAGAAGAGATCCGCAGCTTTACACCGGAAGAATACTGGTCCATCGAGGCCAAACTGCTGGCCAAGGGTTCCCAGCGCCAGTTTGTCGCCTCTTTCTACGGTGATGAAAACGGCAAGATCAAAATTGAAAACCAGGAGCAGGCCGATGCCATTCTTATGGCCGTGCGGGAAGCTCCCTTTACCGTTGCCAATGTAAAGAAGGGCAGCCGCCGCAAGTCGCCGGCACCGCC
>JAFYOA010000205.1 GCA_017547865.1 Clostridia bacterium | reverse complement strand
TACCCTTGCTTCAAATGTTCGAATTTTGGCGCATGATGCCAGCACAGCGAAAATTTGGGGGGTACGAACTAAGGTTGGCATCGTGAAAATTGGAAACAATGTTTTCATTGGTGCTGATTCTATTGTGCTGTGCAATACCCGAATTGGAGACAATGTGATTATTGGTGTAGGTTCTGTTGTGACAAAAGATATTCCTTCAAACAGTGTATATGCTGGAAATCCGGCAAAGTATGTGTGTTCGTTTGAGGAGTATACCAAAAAACATCAGAAAAATCAGGAAACGCATCCCATTTGCCGAGAACATTCATGGAAGGAATGGCAGAATGCATCTCCGACAGAATGGGAAGATATGAGAAACAAACTGAAAGATACATTTGGATATCTTTAAGGAGCAGTATGAATTTTAAGTATAAGATCACCCTTTTCACCCCGACTTACAACCGTGCATATATTCTAGATACGCTCTATCGCTCTATTCAGCGGCAGACGTATCGCAATTTTGAATGGCTGGTTGTCGATGATGGTTCTACCGACCATACGGAGGAATTGATTCGCGGTTGGATGAAGGATGGAAATGACTTCCCGATCCGGTATTATAAGGTGAAAAACGGCGGCAAGTGCCGGGCGATTAACTATGCGCTGGATCTGGCGGAGGGCGAGTTGTTTTTCATTATGGATTCGGACGATTATCTCACGGATGATTCGCTGGAAACCGTGGTGAAATGGGAAGCAACCATCGCCGGAAAGCCGGGTTATTGCGGTGTTGCGGGAAATCGTGGCTCCAGTCCTACAGAAACACCCAATACCTCGCTTATGAGCATGTACGGTTCCAACTATATTGACGAGTATGCTTATGTGCGTTATCCGGAATATACGGACAAAGTGGTCGATGGTGAACGGGCAGGCGTATGGTATACGGAAATTCATCGGAAGTATAAGTACCCCGAATTTGAAGGGGAAAACTTCCTGACGCCTTGTATTACTTGGAACAGAATGGCCAAAGACGGTTACAAGATTCGTATTTTTGAAGATATCATCTGGGTTTGCAAGTATCTGCAGGACGGCCTGACTATGCAGGGCAATATGCGCTTTATCAAGAATCCAGCAGGACATGGTTTGTCGATTCGAGAAAAAGCGGAATTCCTGAATTATCCGCTTATTGAAAAAATGAAAATGTGGTACACGTTTTATTGTGACCATACTTTCTGTGATCAGCAGTATCGACTGACAAAAAAGCAGTGTGCAGAGTATATCGGCGCGCCGGTAGTTATGATTTGGGGCGCTGCTGCGCTGCATAAGGCACTTCATTTGCTAAAGGGGAAGAAATAACATGATCCATCCGCTTTTGTCTATTCAGGCGAGAACGCAGACGTTTCTGATGAAGCATTTTCGCTATACGCCGTATGGTCGTTATATGGCAAAGATTCGCAATAGCCATCTGGGCGAAAGCTGCTTTATTATCGGTAACGGTCCGAGCCTGACCGTGGAAGATCTTGAAACGCTGCATAGTAAAGGCATCGATACGTTTGCGGTCAATCGCATTTATCAGATTTTCCCTAAGACGGCTTGGCGGCCGACATATTATGTCAATACGGATGCGGTTCTGATCCGCGATAAGCTGGCTGAGGTTGAGCAGATTCCGGCGAAGACTAAGTTTATTCCGCTGCAGAATAAATACTATTTAGGTATCAAGGTGAAAGGCGCGAAGCATTTCTTCCGCAATGATCTGCGGGAAAAGGATCAGCCAGAAGGCTTTTCGTTGGACTGTACCGATCAGGTGAATACACGCGGCACGGTGACCATCGTCTGTATGCAGCTGGCTATGCATCTTGGTTATAAGCATATCTATTTGCTTGGCATTGATCACAATTTCGATAAGGTTATCACTGAGAGCGGCGAGATTATCATCGATCCCAGCGTGAAGAACTATTTTATCGAGGGCTACGACGACGATGTGGCCAAAGAAGTAAAGCACGACCTTGGAACGACGACCAAGGCTTATTACGATGTTCGCCGCTTTATCGATAAGACGGACGTGCACATTTACAATGCATCCCGCAAGACGAAGCTGGAAGCTTTTGAGCGCTTTACGTTTGAAGAGGCGATGGCGCAGATTGATGGAAGAAAGAATCCCTGAGGGGGAGTAAAGTATGAGCACAGAATTGTACCACACCCATATTTCATCTAAGCACAGATGGTTTGATCTGAACCTGAAGGAAGTCTGGCGTTATCGCGACCTGATTGTTCTGTTCACCAAACGCAATTTTGTGCTCACGTATAAGCAGACGGTTCTCGGTCCGGCATGGATTTTCCTGAATCCGTTCCTGACGAGTATTATCTATACGTTCGTCTTTGGCGGTATTGCCGGCATGAGCACGGACGGCATTCCGCAGATCCTGTTTTATCTGTGCTCGAATGCGATGTGGACGTTCTTTTCTTCCTGCGTGACAAAGAATGCAACCACGTTTACCAGCAATGCAGGCGTATTTGGCAAGGTGTATTTTCCGCGCCTGACCACGCCGATCTCCAACGTGATCTCTTCGGTGATCCAGTTTGTCGTACAGATGCTGCTGGTGGCGATCTTCCTCGTGTATTATGTGATCACGGGCGAGGTGAGCCCGAACTGGTGGGCATGGCTGTTGATTCCGGGCGTGCTGGTGCATCTGGGCCTGATGGGCATGGGCTTTGGCGTGATCATCTCCAGTTTGACGACCAAGTATCGCGATCTGGCGATTCTGGTGAACTTTGGTGTGCAGCTGTGGATGTATGCTACCCCGGTCATTTACCCGCTTTCTCAGCTGGGAGACGGATTGTTTAAGACGATCCTGCTGGTGAACCCGGTTACCGCACCGGTGGAGGTTTTCCGCTATGCGGTGCTGGGACAGGGCACGATCGTTCCGGCGTACCTGCTGCTGTCGCTGGTGATCACAGTGCTGGTGTCGCTCTTTGGCGTGATGATTTTTAACCATGTCGAAAAGACGTTTATGGATACGGTGTAAGAAGGAGGCGAATGGCATGAATATGGATAATCGCGAAGTGGCCGTTCGGCTCTCCAGTGTCAAAAAGATGTACAAGCTCGGCCAGATCGGCGGCGGCACGCTGCAGGGTGATCTGCAGAGCTGGTGGGCGCGCCTGCGCGGCAAGGAAGATCCCAACACGAAGATCGGCATGGATCAGCGCCTTATCGGCCAGACGTTTATGGCGCTCAATGGTATTGATCTGACGATCTACAAGGGCGAAGCGCTGGGTATCATCGGCGGCAATGGCGCTGGCAAGAGCACGATGCTCAAGCTGCTCTCCCGAGTAACCGCTCCGACCGATGGCGAGATCGACATCTACGGCCGCATTGCCTCCATGTTGGAAGTGGGCACGGGTTTCAACGGCGAGATGACCGGTCGCGAGAACGTTTACCTCAATGGAGCGATTCTGGGCATGACCAAGGCCGAGATCGATGCGAAGATGGATCAGATCATCGAATTCTCTGAGGTGCGCGATTTCATCGATACGCCGGTCAAGCGCTATTCCTCCGGCATGTATGTCAAACTTGCCTTCTCCGTCGCCGCTCATCTGGACCGCGAACTCATGATCATGGACGAGGTTCTCGCTGTGGGCGACATGGCTTTCCAGAAGAAATGTCTGGATAAGATGCGCGCCGCCGCGAAGGAAGAGGGCAGAACGGTTCTTTACGTTTCCCACAATATGAATACGATCCGCCAGCTCTGCGATCGCTGCGTGGTGCTCGATAAGGGCAGGGTTGTGTTTGAGGGGGATGTGGAAGAGGCGATTGAAGTATATATGGGTTCTGTCGGAAGCATGGAAAATCATTATGAATTTGATGCTTCGTATCATGAGAATAAGCATAATTGTGGTACGTTTTACATGAAGTCACTTGATATATTAAATGCAGAAAATAACCGAGTAGAATATGGAAAACCGTTGAACTTTAAATTAAAGTGTGTTGCTGAAAAAAGATGGCAAGATGTTAAGTTTCGATTTGAAATCCGATATCAAGATGGGACCAAAATCGGAACGGTATTTACAGATAAAGAGGTATCCTTTCAAGAAAAAGAGAGAAAGGAACTGAGTCTGAAATTTGATACCGAGCATTTTACGCCGGGTAGATATATCGTCGATATTGTTGCGTATGTGTATAATGAGTTTGGTGTTGAGTTTTTCTTGGATGGTGTATATCCGGGGTTCATCTTTGAGATTGATGAGAAACTGACGGAAAAAAACCAATTGGTATGGTTACATCAATACTGGGGACATATACGTCTGCATGATGTATGTGT
>JAFYOA010000204.1 GCA_017547865.1 Clostridia bacterium | reverse complement strand
GCCATGGTGGCCTATAAGCAGGAGCACGAAGATTATACGCCCCGCATTGTGAGCATTTCCTCCGTTTCTGCTTATACTTCCTCCACCAACCGCGGTGAATACTGCATTTCCAAGGCCGGCCTGTCCATGGTCACCAGCCTGTTTGCCGATCGCCTGGCGGTGTACGGCATTCCGGTGTTCGAAGTGCGTCCCGGCATCATCCGCACGGATATGACGGCTGCGGTAACGGAAAAGTACCAGCGCATGATCGATGGTGGCCTGACCCCCATTGCCCGTATGGGCGAGCCGGAGGACGTGGCAGAGTGCGTTTCTGCCGCTGCCAGCGGCAAGCTGGATTTTGCCACCGGCCAGGTTCTCAACGCCGACGGCGGTTTCCACCTGCGCCGCCTGTAAACAAACCGAGAGAGGAGCGGGCGGCCCGAAGAAGGCCGCCCGATTTTGCATATGAAGACATACAGCATCGATACATTGGTGGTGGGCACTGGCTGTGCAGGCTATAACTGCGCCGACTGGCTCCATACCCTGGGCCGCCGCAGTCTGGCCATCATCACCGAAGGCAAAAAAATGGGCACTTCCCGCAATACGGGCAGTGACAAGCAGACCTACTACAAAATGACGCTGACCTCCAAAGAAGCGGACAGCGTGCGCGATATGGCCGACGACCTGTTCTCCCGCGGTGGTGTGAACGGCGACACCGCCCTGTGCGAAGCCGCCGGCAGTGTGCGCTCCTTTATGAAACTTTCCATTCTGGGTGTACCCTTCCCCCAAAACCCCTACGGCGAATTCGCCGGGTATAAAACCGACCACGACCCCCGCCGCCGCGCCACCAGTGCCGGCCCGCTGACTTCCAAATACATGACGGAAGCGCTGGAAGCTTCTGTGGAGCAGAAGGGAATTGAAATTTTCGACGGCATGCAGGCGGTGGAAATTATTACCGAAAACGGCGAAGTGCGCGGCCTGCTGTGCATTAACCGCCGCGATTTGGAAAACGACTACGGCATCACGCTGTTCACCTGCCGCAACATTGTGTTCGCTACCGGCGGCGAGGCCGGTGCCTATGCCTGCAGTGTGTTCCCAAAAAGCCAAACCGGCGCCAACGGTGTGCTGGCGGCAGCCGGGGTGCGCTTTGCCAACCTGAACCACTGGCAGTACGGCCTGGCCTCCACCAAATTCCGGTGGAATGTCTCGGGCTCTTACCAGCAGGTGCTGCCCCGCTATGTGAGCGTGGACGAAGAAGGCAACGAATATGAATTTTTGGCCGAAGCTTTCCCCAATGCCGGGGATGCGCTGGAGCGTGTGTTTTTGAAGGGCTACCAGTGGCCCTTTGACGTGGAAAAGCTGGAAGGTTCTTCCAAAGTGGATATTCTGGTGCAGGAAGAAATGGCGAAGGGCCGCCGGGTGTTTATGGATTTCCGCCGCAACCCCAGCGGGCTGGAAAGTGGCCTGGAAGCCGCCGGCGAGACGGCGTACACCTACCTGAAAAACAGCAACGCTTTGGGAGAATTGCCCATTGATCGTCTGCGCCAGCTGAACCCCAAGGCCATTGCCCTGTATAAAGACCATGACATTGACCTGACCGCCGAAATGCTGGAGGTGGCCGTGTGCGCCCAGCACCAGAACGGCGGCGCCGCGGTGGATGCCAACTGGCAGACCAACATCCGCGGGCTGTATGCAGCCGGCGAAGCGGCGGGCACCTTCGGTGCTTACCGTCCCGGTGGTTCTGCGCTGAACTCCGGCCAGGTGGGTTCCATGCGGGCGGCAGAGCACATTGCCTTTGCCACCGTGGAACAGACCGGCCTGCCTGCCTGCGATACGGCAGCGGCCGAACAGCTGCGCGCCCGCTGCGAAGCTGTTCTGCAGAATCCCGACGGACGTTCCCATGTGGACGTGCGGGAAGAGTTCCAGCAGATGCTTTCGCGCTGCGGCGCCCATATGCGCTACGAAGAACGCTGTGCGGCGGCCCGTGCCACGGTAAACGGCATGAAGAAGGCTTACTTTGAACTGGTGGGGGCACAGAGCCTGAGCGAACTGCCCGGGCTGTTCAAAACCTACGATATTCTGCAGGCGCAGGAAAGCCTGCTGGAAGCCATTGAGTTTGCCAACCGCGAGCTGGGCACCTGCGGCTCTGCCCTGGTGCTGGATGAAACCGGCGGAACCTGCCCGGCAAAGTTGGAGCACAGGGGAGATATCCTCATCACCGGCGGCGGGGAGGAACCCCATTTTGCACCGGTGCGCCCCATGCCGGAATTGGACGACTGGTTTGAAACTGTGTGGGCAGCCTACAACGAGCGGACCGGCAAAAAGTAAATGATAAAAAACAAAAGGACAGAGAGCGATCTCTGTCCTTTTTGATCAAATTGAAAAGTAAGTGCAAAAAATCGTAACGG
>JAFYOA010000203.1 GCA_017547865.1 Clostridia bacterium | reverse complement strand
GGTTGGAACAGCTGTAGCGCTGGGGGTCGGGGAGGGCGCCGAAGGCGTAGGAGTTGGCTTCGCTGTAGGCACGGGCGTTGCGGAAGGTGTTGTACTGGGCGCGGGTGTGGTTGTCGATTTCGGTGTGGGTTTGGCAGTAGGTTCTGGGGTGACGGTGCTCTTCGGGGTCGGAGAAACAATGGGCTCTGCTGCCGAAGACGGGACTGCATCAGTTTCTGAGCTTTCTGAGTCTGTGAAACTGATGCAGGCGCTCATTGATAATAAAATAAGAAGTGCTAAGAAAGCAGATAAGATTTTTTCCATATTCTTCCTTCTTTCAAAGATATAATTTGATGTTAGTATATCACCAAATAACAAGTAATACAAGATAAAAAAGATATAATATTGGTTGATGTTATTTTGACGAACTATCACCGATACTATATGAAGAGGTGATAGTATTGCATACACGTATTCGGCAGGCTCGTGAGGCGAAAGGATATACACGGGAAAAGTTTGCAGAGCAGCTGGATGTCAGCGTTTCTTATCTTGCAGAATTGGAGCGGGGCAGAACCGGTATTTCTGTAAAACTGCTGGTGAAGGTCTGCCGTGTGCTTGGTCTTTCTGCAGATTATATTTTGTTTGGTGAAGAGCGCAGCGATGATATGTTGCGGCTGGATGCAATCCATCGCCTGGATGATAAGTATTTGCCGTTGTTGGACAAGTTGCTTGCGGAGTTGTTGGCTTTGGAAAAAAACAAATGATTGATTCAGAGAGCGGATTTCCGCTCTCTTTTCTTTTGCATGGCATTGCGCTTTATGCAGAAGTGTGCTATATTTATACCATTCAAATCCATTCGATTTGGGAGGAAAGAAAGATGGAAAAAAGAATTCCGAAACGTGAAGAACTGGACCAGCGTTATTGCTGGGCCATTGAAGATGTGTTTGCATCCGACGAAGCCTGGGAACAGGAGCTGGCTGCATGCCAGGAACTGCCCGCACAGCTGGCTTCTTATAAAGGCCGCCTGAACGAGAGCGGCGAGACCCTGCTGGGTTACCTGGATGCCATGGAAACCGCCAGCCGCCGTGTGCGCCGTCTGTTCCTGTACACCTCTATGAAGGCGGATGAAAATACCGCCAACCCCACTTACCAGGCACTGAAGGGCCGCTGCTTTGGCTTTATGGTGAAGATGAACAGTGCGAAGTCCTGGGAAGCCCCGGAACTGACTGCCCTGGAAGACGAGACCCTGGAGCGTTTCTATAAGGAAACCCCCGGCCTGGAAAAATACCGCCGCTACCTGGAGCAGGCCCGCCAGGGCCGTGAGCACGTGCTGTCTCCTGCCGAAGAAGCCCTGCTGGCTTCCGGCGGTGAAGTGTTCAGCGCTGCCAGCACCATTTTCAATACCCTGAACAATGCCGATATGAAGTTCCCGCCGGTGGCCGACAGCGAAGGCAACATGCACCCGCTGACCAACGGCAGCTATCTGTCCCTGATTTCCAGTGCAGACCAGACCCTGCGCAAGAACGCCTTCCATGCGTTCTACGATGTGTACAAGAGCTTTGAGAACACGCTGGCTTCCACTTACAATGCAGAAGTTCGCAAGAATGTCTTTATGGCTAAGGCCAGAAAGTACGACAGCGCCCTGCAGAGCTCTCTGCAGCCCAACGAAGTGCCGGAAGCTGTGTACCACAACCTGCTGGCCGCCGTGCACAACAACCTGGATAAGATGCACCGCTACATGGCTCTGCGCAAGAAGATCATGGGTCTGGACGAACTGCATCTCTACGATGTGTACGCCAACATGCTGCCCCAGGGCGGCCAGGTCATTCCCTTTGAACAGGCCAAGGAAGAAGTGTGCGAAGCCGTGAAGGTGCTGGGCGAAGAATATGCCTCCGTGCTGGCTTCCAGTTTTGAGCAGCGCTGGGCCGACGTGTACGAAAACGTTGGCAAGCGTTCCGGTGCTTATTCCACCGGCTGCTACGACGTGCACCCCTTCATGCTCCTCAACCATAAGGACGACCTGAAGAGCGAATTTACCCTGGCCCACGAGCTGGGTCACTCTCTGCATTCCTGGCACAGCCGCAAGAACCAGCCCCCGGTGTACGCCGGCTATGTGCTGTTCGTGGCCGAAGTAGCCTCCACCTGCAACGAAGCCCTGCTGATGCAGTACCTGCTGAAGCGCACCGATGACAAGGGCAAGCGCGCCGTTCTCATCAACCACTTCCTGGAGCAATTCCGCACCACCCTGTACCGCCAGACCATGTTTGCCGAGTTTGAACTGAAGGCCCACGAAATGGCTGAGCAGGGCCAGACCCTCACCGCCAAGGCTCTGAACGAACTGTACCTGCAGCTGAACAAGGATTACTTTGGACCCGAAACCGTGGCCGATGAAGACATTGCCATCGAATGGGCCCGCATCCCGCATTTCTATCGTCACTTCTATGTATACCAGTACGCCACCGGTTTCTCTGCCGCTATGGCACTGTCCCGCCGCATCCTCACCGAGGGCGAGCCGGCCGTGCAGGATTATCTCAAGTTCCTCTCCGGCGGCAGCTCCACCGATCCCATCAGCCTGCTGAAGATCGCCGGTGTGGATATGAGCACCCCCGATCCCGTCAACAGCGCACTGGAGCAGTTCGGCGAGCTGATCACCGAGCTGGAAGCCCTGGTGGAAGGCTAAATCCAATCAACAAAAGGAGCAGAAATTCTGCTCCTTTTTCTTTATATAAAGCGTGCTTGAATTTTGTATGCATTTTGCAAGCGGTGATCGGTTTACCTTTGGCGGCGGGTGGGGTATAATGAAAGCACGAAAGGAGCGGTGAAAATGAAGCTTGATCTTGAAATGATCGGAAAATTTATTCAGTCCTGCCGCAAAGAGGTTGGGCTGACACAGGCGGAGGTGGGCGAGCGGCTGGGCGTCAGCGCACAGTCTGTTTCCAACTGGGAGCGCGGCGAGACCTTGCCGGATGTTTCGGTTCTGCCCGATCTCGCCTGTATGCTGCGCTGCTCGGTGGATGCGATCCTCTCCGGCGGCAGCGGCTGCGGCGGGTATCGCCGCCATGTTACCGTGGAGCAGATGCGGGAGGCGCTGGGCGCCTTGAACCGCATTGGAGAACTGCTGGGGCGCGATCATTTTATCTATACCACGATCATCGAGGCGCTGAACACCCGCATGAACACCACCATTGAGCAGGCGTTCT
>JAFYOA010000202.1 GCA_017547865.1 Clostridia bacterium | reverse complement strand
TCACCGCATGGATCCCCGCGTAAAGCTGGTGCTGGTGGTTCTTTTGATCGTCTTTCTGTTTGTGGCCAATAATTTCTTTGGCCTGGGCGTACTTGTGGCTTTGGTGGTGGCCTCCATGCTGCTTTCCAAAGTGCCCATGAAGCTGTATATCAAGAGTGTAAAGCCGGTGCTGTTTATCATCGCCTTCACCTCCATAATCAATCTGTTCTACGGCAGCGGAGACCCGCTGGTGCAGTGGGGCTTTTTGAAGATTACACTGAACGGTATTTACAATGCCCTGTTCATTGTGATCCGCATCACGTCGCTTATTATGATCAGCGCGCTGCTCACCTTTACCACATCGCCCACCCAGCTCACAGACGCCATTGAACGGCTGCTGAAACCGCTGGCGAAAATTAAGGTGCCGGTGCACGAATTCGCCATGATGATGACCATTGCCCTGCGGTTCATTCCCACTTTGATGGAAGAGACCGATAAGATTATGAGCGCGCAGAAGGCCCGCGGCGCCGATATGGAAAGCGGCGGCCTCATCGACCGTGTGAAGGCACTGATCCCGATTTTGATCCCGCTGTTTGTTTCCGCTTTTCGCCGTGCCTTTGATTTGGCCACGGCCATGGAATGCCGCTGCTACCATGGCGGCGACGGCCGCACCAAAATGAAGGTGCTGCATGTCAAGGCGGCAGATGTGCTTTCGCTGGGCATTGCCGTGCTGTGCTGTGCCGGTGTGGTGCTGTGCAATATTTTCCTGCCCGCCATCCGATGATTCAAATCCTGTGAAAAGGGAGTTTCGATTTTGGAAAGAAATATCCTGTTTACCATTGCCTACTGCGGTACCAATTACCACGGCTGGCAAATTCAGAACAACGCCCGCACGGTGCAGGAAGTGTTTCAGGAAGCACTGACGAAGATCGTGGGCCATTGCCCCGATTTGAAAGGCTGCAGCCGCACCGATGCCGGTGTGCATGCCCGGCAGTTCTGCATCAGCATGCACATCGATACCCGCATTCCAAACGAGCGGCTGGTGGCGGCCATGAACCATTTTCTGCCGCCGGATATTGCAGTGCTTTCCTGCCGGGATGTACCGGAGGATCTGCACGCCCGCTATACCTGCCTGGGAAAAGAATACAGCTACGAGATTTGGAACCACCCAGTGCGGGACCCGTTTTTGGAAGGGCGCGCCCTGCATTATTACGGCCCGCTGGATGTGGAACAGCTGAATGCGGCCGCCCAGTATTATGTGGGCAGCCACGATTTTCATTCTTTCTGTACCCTGGATGCCCGGGAAGAGGGCGACCTGACCCGCACGGTAAAGTACGCCCGGGTGCACCGGCGTGAAGACGGCATGGTGATCTTCACCGTGGCGGCCGATGGCTTTTTGTACAACATGGTGCGCATTATGATGGGTACCCTGCTGGCGGTGGCACAGGGGAAGATCGCGCCGGAAGATATTCCGGGCATTCTGGAAGCAAAAAACCGCGCTGCAGCCGGTCCCACAGCCCCGGCCTGCGGGCTGTACCTGAACAAAGTGTTTTATCCGGACGGCATTTGAGCCGCGAAAGGATCCATATATTATGGCAACAAAAGACAGAAAAACCGGGTATGCCCGGCTGAAATACGGGGAAGAGGAAGAAATTTGGGAAGATGCGGACAGTGAAGAACTGCAGCCGAAAACCAAACGATCTCTGTCGCCCCGCAAGCGTGCCCTGGTTCGCACCCTATGCATTTTGCTGGTTGCTGTATTGGCGGTTGCCTTGTGGCTGGGCCGCGACAGTGCCTTCTTTACGAACATCGGCGATTGGTTCCATACCCGTTTGGTGGGTATGGATACCGGCAGCGGTTACCCCACCAGCATTACGGGCACCCAGGTGCTGCCCACCAATTTGCTGGCCTGCGACGGTATGGCGGTGACACTCAGCGATACTTCGCTTACCGTGCAGAACGCCACAGCCAAGCGGGTGTTCTCCCGCCAGCACAGCTTTTCGCAGCCGCGCATGTGCGAGGCCGGCGGCCGCTGGCTGGTGTATAACCTGGGCGGTACCGGTTATCGTGTGGAAACGATTTCCAAAACCGTGCTGACCGGCACGGCAGAGGGAGATATTCAGGCGGTGGCGATGGCTCCCAACGGGCGGTTTGCCCTGGTGACCCAAACCAGCGACAATGCCTCGCGGCTGACGGTCTATATGGCCAATGGCGAAGTGCAGTATACATATTCGTTTTACGATGCGCTGATCACGGCGGTGACCCTGAACAACAACGGCACCCGCGGCGTGGTCTCCACCGTTTCCACAAACAACGGCGCGCTTTCCGGTACGCTGTACCTGCTGGATTTCTCCAAAGAGCAGGCAGAAGCCGCATTCCATGCCGGTGATAACCTGGTGCTGTTCCTGCATTGGGCCGATAACGGCAGCCTGATGGCGGTGGGCGATACGGCCGCACTGTACGGCAGTGTGTCGGATTTTACCTTCAAAAATTTTGAATACGGCAGCGCTTCTCTGTGTGCTTATGCCGCCGGGGAAAACCTGGTGTGTCTGGGGCTGAAGGGCAGTGCCGCGCCGGAAGCTGTGTTTTTGGGCGGAGAAGAACCGGTGCGTGCCGAGCTGGAAGAGCCGCCGGTGTCCTGCTCTCTGTTTGGCGGAAATGCCGCTGTGCTGACTGAGGAGCGGCTGATGGTGCTGGATACCGTTACCGGTGAATTGCTGTCGGTCTCGGAGGCAGAGCGCGGTGCCCGTGCCGTGGCCATGAGCAGCGAGAGTACCGCCTATCTGCTGGGAGTCAGCGATATCCGCTTCTGCGATTTTGATTCCCAAGCAGAATAAAGACCTGTGGATTTTGTAACGATTCTGTAAATTGTGGCGGCATATTCATTCACCAAAGGGCGAAATGCTTGTAATTATTTGCAGAATATGGTATTATATTGTTTAATTTGGGATAGGAGAGACGATCATGAATTATATTCTTGATTTGATTTTGACAGCTGTTTTGGTGCTGTTTTTCCTCCGTGGCTGGAAACGCGGTTTTGTGATGGAACTGGTCGATTTGATCGGTGTGATCCTTTCCGCTGTTCTTGCTATGATCTTCGGCGGCATTGTGGCCGATTGGGTGTACGCCACCTTTATGCGTGCACCTTTGGCCGAGCGTATCGGCGAAGTGGTCACTTCCGCTACACCTTCCATGGCAGAGATTAAAGCTGTGCTGGATGGATTCCCTGCATTTATTGAGCGCGGACTGGAACACTATGGTGTGACGGCCGAATCGCTGTTTGAGGCGGCTTCCTCCGCTGAAGGCGCGCTGCCCGTGGCACTGGCCGATGCTGTTTCCCCTGTGATCGTGCTGGTCATCAAGTTCTTCGCCGTGCTGCTGCTGTTCTTTGTGTTTATGTTGGGTGTGCGTGTTATTGCCCGTGCCCTGAATATTGTGGTGCGTCTGCCGCTGATCCGCCAGGTGAACGAGCTGCTGGGCGGCGGTCTCAGCCTTGTAAAGGGTGTTGTGGTGGTTTGGTTGGTGTGTGCCTCGCTGAACATTGTGGTGCCCATGCTGCGTCCCTCTGCCCGCGATTTTATGGAAAGCAGCATTCACGCTTCCTTTATTTTCGATATGGTGTACGAACATAACCCGATCTATTCCATGCTGCTGTAACAGCGGCCGGGTGATTTCTCAGATTTCAACCAAAGGAGAACCTTCCGTGAAAAACGAAAGCCAGAAGCAGACACTTTCCTATATTTTCAACGTGCCCAATACGCTGTCTTTTCTGCGTATTCTGCTGGTGCCGTTCATGGCATATTTCCTGCTGAATAACCAGATTTTTCTGGCGTTTCTCATGGTGGCTCTTTCCGGCCTCAGCGATGCATTCGATGGCTACTTTGCGCGTAAACTGAACCAGGTGACGGAACTCGGCAAAATGCTGGACCCCATTGCCGACAAGCTGACCCAGGTGGTGGCTACGGTGTGCATTGCCGTTAAGTTCCCTCAGCTCATCGGTATTCTGGTGGTGTTTGTGGTTAAAGAAGTGCTGATGTCCATGGGCGCTGCTTACCTGATGCATAAAAACAAAAAGCCCGGCGCTGCCCGTTGGTACGGCAAGGCAGCTACGGTTCTGTTTTATTTCTCTGTGGCCGTTATTGTTTTGATGGATGCGTTCTTCGCAGTGGAAACCAAGGTGTTCTATGTGGTCTCCGGTGTGCTGCTGGGACTGACCGCTGTGATGATGCTGTATGCTTTTGTGCGCTACGGCATGATGTTCCTCCAGCTGCTGAAGTCGGAGGACCCGAAAGATGCCTTTGACCTGCACACCGTGGTAACCGGTAAAGAAAAAGAAGGGCCGAAAACCGTTTGACAACACCGGGTTCCGGCCCGGTTTTTTGAGTATTGAAAAGGATGTGGATGATTCTATGATGATGTGCAGCCGGTGCGGCAAGCGCCCCGCTGTTGTGTTTGTCAGCCAGTCTACAGACACGAGCAACTCCAAGGGTTTGTGCATAGTCTGCGCCAAGCAGCTGGGCATTAAGCCTGTCAACGATATGATGGAAAAAATGGGCATTACCGACGAACAGCTGGAGGCAATGTCGGAAGAAATGGATGCCCTGATGGCCACCATGCAGGGCAAAGATGACGGCAACACCGACGGTGACGATGCCTTTGCTCCCGGCGGTGCGGCTACGTTCCCGCTTTCCGAGCTCTTCGGCGGTGCTGCCGGTGATCGGGATGTTCCCCCTGCCCAGGGAAAAGCCAAGGCTGACCGCAAGAACAAGCGCAAGCATATTTCTGCCTATTGTACCGACCTGACCGCTAAGGCAAAGAACGGCCAGCTGGATAATATTGTGGGGCGTGACCGTGAGATCGGCCGTGTGATCCAGATCCTCTCCCGCCGCACCAAGAACAACCCCTGCCTGATCGGTGAGCCCGGTGTGGGTAAAACCGCTATTGCAGAGGGCCTGGCCCAGCGTATTGTGGCCGGTGAAGTGCCTGCCAAGCTGCGCAATAAAGAGATTCAGCTGCTGGATCTGACCTCTTTGGTGGCCGGTACCCAGTTCCGCGGCCAGTTTGAAAGCCGCATTAAGGGCCTGGTGGATGAAGTGCGCGCCGATGGCAATATCATCCTCTTTATTGATGAAGTGCATAACCTGGTGGGTGCCGGTGATGCCGACGGCAGCATGAACGCCGCCAATATTCTGAAGCCTGCTCTTTCCCGTGGAGAAATTCAGGTGATCGGCGCCACCACTTTCAACGAATACAGAAAACACATTGAAAAAGATGCCGCCCTGGAGCGCCGCTTCCAGCCGGTCACGGTGAATGAGCCCTCGATGGAAGACACTGTGCAGGTGCTGGAGGGCATTAAGAGCTACTATGAGCTGTACCACCGCGTGCAGGTCTCTTCTGCCATTGTGCGCCGTGCCGTTACCCTTTCGGAGCGGTACATCAACGACCGTTACCTGCCGGATAAGGCCATCGACCTGCTGGACGAAGCCTGCGCCTGCGCTGCCCTGCGCAACAAGGCTTTGGCTGAGTACGAAGAAGCTGTGCGCATGAAGGAAGAAGCCGAAGCCCGCGAAGCGGAGATTACCGCCGAGAGCACGGTGCCGGATTATAAAGAACTGGCCGAGGTGCGCTACCAGATCGCCACCAGCGAAGAAAAGATTGAGGCGCTGAAGGACGAAGCCCTGGGTGCCAAGGTAACAGATGAAGATTTGGCCAAGGTGATCGAACTGTGGACCGGCATTCCTGCCAGCCGTATTCGCGAAAACGAACTGCAGAAGCTGGCCGGGCTGGAAGAAAAACTTTCTGCCGCCATCATTGGCCAGGACGACGCAGTGAAAGCGGTTTCCAACGCTGTGCGCCGCAGCCGCGTGCACATCAGCCCCCGCCGCCGCCCCGCTTCCTTTATTTTTGTTGGCCCCACCGGTACCGGCAAAACCGAACTGGTGCGCGTGCTTTCTCAGGAACTGTTCGATTCCCCCGAAACCTTGATCCGTCTGGATATGTCGGAGTTCATGGAAAAGCACTCCGTTTCC
>JAFYOA010000201.1 GCA_017547865.1 Clostridia bacterium | reverse complement strand
CTCTTTCAACGCGGCGATGATCTCTTCCGCATCATCGGTGCAGAGGGTATCTTCCTCCACGAACATGCGCGTAGAAGTCGTTATAAAAACGGTTTTGTTTTCGGCTCTGTATTTTGCTGCAAGTTCTTTGATCAGCGAGGTCTTGCCGCCCGCGCCAACAACGGCTGTAATCATACGCCACGCTCCCCTTTCAGCTGCAGAACTGCTTCCACCACACCACCGGCAATGCACCGTGCTTTGTCAGAGATCGTGAAACAATTCTGATATTCTTCCATTCTGGGGTCGATATCCGCAATCTTAAAGCCTTCGGTCACCGGGTAGCCGTCACGGATCAAACCGCGCAGCAACCCGTCCATGGTCGCAAAAATCGGAACATTACCGTTGTCGGTTTCCACTTCGGCGATTACTTGGCCCTTTTTAACGGTATCGGTAATTTTACAAACATTGCGCAGCTTGCCGGCAGCGGTGCTGTACAGCACACGCTCCTTACCGAAACCGCCGATGATGCCGGGAATACCGGTATTGGGCGCCGCAAAACCGGAACGAATGACTCGGCCCAAATGATGGCCGCGTTTCGTTTCGATCACGGCATCCACATCTTTTCCGGCTTCAAATCCCGGCCCCAGCGCCACCGTGACCGGCGCCATTCCTCTGTGTGTGCCGAGATTTTTCTTGGCCAAAATCGCATCCACCACCGCCATGGGCGAAAGCTTTTCAATTGCACTTCCAACGGGATCAACCAAAACAGTCAGCTTGCCAGCTTCAAGAAAGGCCACTGCTTCTTCAAGATTTTCTGCGCGGAAACAGGCAACATCTTCCACCGTGTGCTGTCCTTCGTAAACCGCTTCGGAAAAAGCGACATTGCGGCGAACGGCCGAAGGATGCGGCACTTCCAGAATCAACACGGAAAAACCGCACTTATACAGTTTGTGGATGGTTCCCGTAGCCAGGTCTCCGCCGCCGCGGACAATAATCAAATCTTTCATAGTTTACTCCAGATAAATATAAGCTTCTTCTTTTTCCCGGACATAGCCGATGATCTCTGCCTGCGGGATGATCTCTTTCATCTCGGCAAGACATTCTGCCGCCTCCGATTCCGGCAGCGCAAAGAGCAGACCGCCGCTGGTCTGCGGGTCGTAGAGCAGATCCTGCATGGCAAGGGGAATATTGCAGGTGACCTGTACTCCCTTTTGGGCGTACTCTCTGTTGCTGTATGCACCGGCGGGGATCAGCCCCATGGCAGCCAGCTCAAGGGCTTCTTCGTGAAAGGGGATCTTCTCCACGGCAATGTGAACAGAGCATTCGCTGCCCTGGGCCATCTCATAACCATGGCCGAGAAGACCGAAACCGGTCACATCGGTGCAGCTGTGCACTTCGTATTTCACCATAATGTCGCGCGCGTATTTATTGAGCGTTGCCATCTGGCGGTAAATGCGGTCCATTACAGCGGGCTCCACCATTTCCGCTTTCGCACCGGTCGTAAGGACGCCCACACCCAAAGGCTTTGTCAAAATCAGCACATCACCGGGTTTGGCATTGCTGTTGGTCAGTACCTTTTCGGGGTGAACAAAGCCGGAAACCGCCAGACCGTAGATCGGTTCGGCACCTTTGATGGTATGACCGCCCGTAATGATGGCACCTGCTTCATAGGCCGCATCGTATCCGCCGCGAAGAATCTCACGAATCGTTTCATCGGCCATGCCCTCGGCGGCACACAGAATATTCAGCGCCAGTTTCGGCTCGCCGCCCATGGCATACACATCGCTCAAAGCGTTGGTGGCCGCGATCTTTCCGTACAGGTAGGGATCGTCCACAATGGGCGGGAAGAAATCCGTTGTCTGGATCAATGCGGTATTTTCATTCAGCACATAAACGCTGGCATCGTCGCTTTTATCATAGCCAACGATCAATCTGGGGTCGGAATGCGCCCGAAAACCTTCCAACATTTTGGCGAGTGTACCGGCACCCATTTTGGCACCGCAGCCGGCACAGTTGGCAAGTTTTGTCAGTTTAACTTCAGTTTCCATATTTTTACGGCTTCACAACAGTGGTTGCTTTTTCCATTCTCTCCACGATATCGTACATATTGGTAACACCGCCGACAGCGAGCTTCTCTTTGAGGCCGTAGAAATCAAGGCAGGTTCCGCAAGTGAGAATCGCAACACCTTCGGATTCCAAAAGCTTCAGGTCTTCCAGGGTGTCGGCACCTTCGCAGGTCAGGTAAGCGCCGGTGTTGTAGCAGAGGATGGTCTCCGGCAGCCGGTCCTGCTTTGTCAGAGCAAAGACGAATGCTTTCATCAGGGAAGTGCCCAGCTTCGGGTCGCCGGTGCCCATGGTATTGGCAGAGAGAACGACCAGCATGCCCTTTTTGCGGGAATCCGTTTCGCAGGCAACGGTTTCTTCAGCAGCTGCCTGCTTTGTGTTTCCGCTGTTCACGTTCATCACAACGGTATATTCCCGGTCGCTTTT
>JAFYOA010000200.1 GCA_017547865.1 Clostridia bacterium | reverse complement strand
CCTGCCACAGGCGGCGCAACTGCAAAAAAACTCTGTTATTTTTCTGCGGACTATGCTATAATTTAGATAAATATACCCTGTATTTTAACGCAAAGGAGGAATGGAACGTGAATTTCAAAAAACGCCTGGCATGCCTGTTGCTGGCAGTTCTGCTTGCGGTGCTCTCCGGCGGCTGCTCCATTGGTTTTGTGGATGTGGAACAGTTGATGACCCCGCCCCAAACCACCGGCACACGAGAAGCCCTGCATCGGCTGCTGACCCAGGACGCCGGCACCCTAAACCTGGTGTATCCCAGTTCCGGCGATTACCGTTCCGCGTTCATTGCTGCCTCTTTTGCCGGAAAAGATACCCCCGGCGCCATTGCCTTTACCGCCAACAGCGAAGGCGGCACCACCCTGTACTTTGCCCTGCAGGAAAACAGCGAGTGGCGCATTGCCTCCAAAATCAACAACACTTCCTCGCAGGTAGACCGCGTTTGCTTTGCAGACCTGAACGACGACGGCCGCCAGGAAGTGGTGGTGAGCTGGGGCAGCGTACAGGCGCTGGCTTCCATTCTCAGTGTGTATACCTTCAACGGCGAGACCGTACTGGAGTTCTCTCTCTCCCGCCCCTTCGGTGAATTTTCCATTACCGACCTGAACATGGACGGCGAGCAGGAACTGTTTATTGCAGAAGCCTACCACGAACTGGAAACCGCCAACGCCGCTGCAGAAGATACGCCCGTGCTGGCTCTTCTGTATCGTTTGGGCTACCGGGGTTTGGAAATTACACAAACCGTGGAACTGGACCCCGCCGTACGCCGTTACACCCAATTGGTCAAATCCGAACTGCCCCGCACCGCTTACGGCAGCAGCGCCGCCGTTCTTTTGGACGGTATCCGGGCCGACGGCACCGTGGTGACCCAGCTGGTGTATGTCAATCCCCGCACCAATACACTTTCCGCGCCTTTCTCCGGCACATCCAATGTCACCACCCGCGCCAGCATGGTCAATGTAACCAGCCGCGATATTGACGGCGACGGCATTTATGAATTCCCGGTGGTACACCCCCTGCCCACCCCGGAAAACACCCCGGCCCAGTCGGTTTCTTTCCTTGTAAACTGGCAGAAATTCACCCCCGGCAAAGACAACACCGAAACGGTGAAAAGCGTGATTTTTAACCACACCGACGGCTACATGCTGGAAATGCCCCGGGAGTGGCTGAACGATACGGTGACCTGCCGCTACGATACCACCAACGGCATTCTTACCGTTTATAAAGTGGAAGAAAAAGAAGGTACCGTGGCGCTGGGTGCTGCTCTGCTGCGCATCCGCCGCTATTCCAAACTGGAGTGGGAAAGTCTGGCTTCCACCGAAAGCTACACCGCTGTGTACGCCCAAAACAACATTGTGTTTGCAGCCACACTGCCCGCCGGCAACTCTCCGTTGTCTCTCCCGCTTTCCCGTGTATCCGAACTGATCCACCCCATCTCTGAATAAAGGAGTTGTTTATACTATGAAACGAGTTTTGATTGCAGAAGACGAACAGACAATCCGCGAGTTCATCGTCATCAACCTGCAGCGTTCCGGCTACGAGACCTGGGAAGCAGGCTCCGGCCAGGAGGCGCTGGATATTTACGCCCAGCAAGAAGGCCGCTTTGATGTGGCCGTGCTGGATATTATGATGCCCGGCGAAAAAGACGGCCTGGCGGTTTGCCGCGAGCTGCGCCAGCAGAACCCCGCCCTGGGCATTGTGATGCTGACCGCCCGCACCCAGGAAATGGACAAGGTAAGCGGCCTGATGATGGGCGCCGACGACTACATGACCAAGCCTTTCAGCCCTTCGGAACTGGTGGCCCGCATCGACGCTCTGTACCGCCGCGTAACCCTGTCTCCCTCTTATAACGGAAACAACAACGACGATGTTCCGCCCCAGACCCCGGTGGAACCGCCCCGGCATATTTCTTCTGGCCGGTTTACATTGGATGTAAAAAACCGCTCGCTGGAAACCGAAGGGAAATCCACCCTGCTCACCAACATCGAGTTCAAGATCCTCCGGCTGTTCTTCACCCACCCGGGTGTTGCCCTGGACCGCAAGGAAATTCTGAAGGAAGCCTGGGACGATCCGTACGTCAGCGATGAAAAAATCGTGGATGTCAATATGCGCCGCCTGCGCATCAAGGTGGAAAAGGATCCCTCCAACCCCAAGCACATCATCACCGTGTGGGGCCTGGGCTACCGGTGGGACGAGTAATCTCTGTTCTGCCGCAGCTCTTACCTGTTGAATTTACTTCGTCACTTTTCACGATTACTTTTTACTTAAAAAGAAAGGAGGGTTACCATGCCGATCAAAGGACTCACCTGGCGCTGGGTGGTCAGTTTTCTGTCCATCGCCCTGGCGATCATCATGATCTCCATTGCCGCCATTACCACCACAACCAATGGCTATATTACCGACAGCATTCGCCAGACTTTGAAAAGCCGCAGCGATGAAGTGGTGAACATTTTCTCGCATTACGGCTACGAAAACGCATCGGAATTCAGCATGGTGGCCCGGGATTATATTGAAAACTTCCCCGATAAAGACATGATGGAGGTTATGGCCATCAACCGCAGCGGCCGCGTTCTGGTTTCTTCCACCGGTTTTGAACCGGACCAAACCCAGGCCAAGCCGGACTACGACAACGCTCTGCTGGCCGCCGACGGCTATGCCGATTGGATCGGTAAAAGCTCCAACGGCGAAACCGTGATGGCCATTACCCGTGTGTTCCGCAATTCCGATGGCAACATCATCGGTTCCATTCGCTATATCGTCTCTATGGAACGGGCCGTGCGGCAGATGTACAACATCATGCTGCTCCTCATCGGCGTGGGTCTCTCTATTTTGGTGCTGCTCACCGTTTCCAGTACACTTTTTCTGCGCAGTATTCTTACCCCTGTGCGGCAAATCTCCGGTTCTGCCAAAAAGATCGCCCGGGGCGATTTTAACGTGCGTGTAAAGAAAAAGAGGGACGATGAGATCGGCCAGCTGTGCGATACCATCAACGACATGGCGGCCGAGCTGCAGAATTCCGAACAAATGAAGAACGACTTCATCTCTTCTGTTTCTCACGAGCTGCGTACCCCGCTGACCGCCATTAAAGGCTGGGCAGAAACATTGCAGAGCGGCGACCTGCCCCCGGATATGTTCAACCGCGGCATGGGCGTGATCATCCACGAATCGGAACGCCTTTCCGGCCTGGTGGAAGAACTGCTGGACTTCTCCCGTATGCAAAACGGCCGCATGGTGTTCAATATGGAAAAAATGGACGTGCTGGCAGAACTGGGCGAAGCGGTGTATACCTTTAAAGAACGCGCCCTGCGGGAAGAAAAATATCTGCTTTACGATGAGCCGGAAACCATCTCTCCCATTCGCGGCGATGCCAACCGCCTGCGCCAGGTGTTTATCAATATCATCGATAACGCCATGAAGTACACCCAGAAGGGCGGCACTGTGCGCGTTACCATCAGCGAGCTGTATACCAACGTGCACGTGGTCATCAGCGACAACGGTACCGGCATACCGGCAGAACACCTGCCCAATGTAAAACGCAAATTCTACAAAGCCAATCAACAGGTGCGCGGTTCCGGCATTGGCCTGGCCGTATCCGATGAGATTGTGCAGGTACACGGCGGCCTGTTGGAAGTGGAAAGCACCGAGGGCGAAGGCACCGCGGTCACCATTACCCTGCCCGTGCTGCCCAAAGAAGTGGAAAAAGACTGATTTTCCCGGCTTGTTCACACAGAATGCAAGAATTGCGCCGGAAAATCGTGTAGAATAAAGTGGACAAAGCTTTTCCATTACCAGGCTTTCATTTTAATTACTTAAAAAGGAGAAAACCATGGCAAAAATCACTTCCATCGGCGGACAGGCCCTGATTGAGGGCATTATGATGCGCGGCCCCAAAACGACCGCCGCCGCCTTCGTTGACAAAAACGGAAATGTATCTGCAGAAACGTTTGAAATGAATTTTCTGCTGCAAAAACATAAATGGCTCAATATTCCCATTCTGCGGGGCACCGTTGCCCTGTACGATTCTTTGGCCAACGGCATGAAAATGCTGAATATCTCTGCCGATAAATACCTGGACGGCGAAGAAGAGGAACCCGGCAAATTCGAAGCCTGGCTGATCAAAAAATTCGGCGCCAAAATTTCCGATCTCATCACCGGCATTGCCCTGGTGCTGGGGCTGCTGCTGGCACTGGTGCTGTTCCTGTTTTTGCCCACCGTGCTGTTCAACGGCATCGATTACCTGACCGGCGGTGTTCTGGGCCCCTGGCGCTCTGCCTTCGAGGGCGTGCTGCGCATTGCCATTTTCCTGGCGTATGTAGCCTTGTGCGCTTTGATGAAAGACGTGCGCCGCACTTTCCAGTTCCACGGCGCCGAACACAAAACCATTTTCTGCTACGAAAACGAACTGTCCCTCACCGTGGAAAACGTGCGCAAGCAGTCCCGTTTCCACCCCCGCTGCGGCACCAGCTTCCTCATGCTTTCTCTGCTGGTGGGCATTGTGGTAGGCCTGTTCATTCCCTTTACCAATCCTTTCCTGCGCACCGGCGTTAAGCTGCTGCTCATCCCGGTCACCATGGGTCTGGGTTACGAACTCATCAAGATCTGCGGCCGCCACAACAACTGGCTTACCCGTCTCATTGCCACCCCCGGCCTGTGGGTGCAGCGCCTCACCGTGCTGGAACCCGACGACAAAATGATCGAAGCCGCCATTGCCGCTATGGAAATGGTGATTCCCGAAAACGGCGAGGACCTGGTGAAATGACCCTGCGGGAACTGTATAATCTGGCCCGCGGCCGCTTTGCCCGGGCAGAGATCGACTCCCCCGCCTTCGATGCCGCCGCCCTGATGGAATTGGTATTCGGCATAGACCGGGGCGCCCTGCTTTTGCAGGGAGACAAACCCGCAGAAACACAAAAAGAAGAAGAATTTCTCACCCTGGTGGCCCGGCGCGAACAGCGTGAACCGCTGCAGTACATACTGGGCACCTGGGAATTTATGGATATGCAGCTTTGCACCGGCCCGGGCGTGCTTTGCCCCCGGGAAGAAACGGAATTGCTGTGCCAAACCACCGCCAACGCACTGGGAAATGCCCCCTGCCATGGGCTGGACCTGTGTGCCGGCACCGGCGCGGTGGCCCTTGGGCTGCACCGCCTGTGCCCCAACGCAGCAGTCACCGCGGTGGAAATCTCGGAAGAAGCGGCGGCCTACTGCAAAAAGAATATAGAAACCTACGGCGAAAACGCTGTGACCCTGGTGATGGGCGACGTGCTTTCTTCCACATTCGCAGAAGAAATTGTGGAAAAATCGCTGGATTTTATCCTCTCCAATCCCCCTTACATTGCCAGCGATGAGTTGCCCGGCCTGCAGGCCGAAGTGCAGCAGGAACCCGCCCTTGCCCTGGATGGCGGCGAAGACGGACTGGTGTTTTACCGCGCCATTCTCACCCACTGGGCACCTAAGCTGCGACCCGGCGGTATTTTGGCAGTGGAGATCGGCGAAGACCAGGGAGAGGCCGTGGCCGCTTTGTTCCGTGCCGCCGGCTTTTCTGCCCGTGTGGAACAGGACTTTGCCGGGCTGGATCGAGTGGTATTTGGCGAACGGATGTTCGAAAAATTTTACTGAAATATTGCTTTTCGCCGATGGATTCTGTATAATAGGAGCATAACCGTAACAAAGCTGCATTTATTCAATCGCTTTTCACAGTTTGCATGATATTGCAACGAAAGAAAACATAATTATTCTTTTCTCCATAACGAAAAGAAAGCAATAAACAAGCACGGGGTTTCCAAAGGGAGCACCCTTTGGCCGCTGGCGGAGGGGTGATTCGTAAGAGGGGAACCCGTCGGAAGGGTGCCCCTCTTATGCGAATCTTTGCACCCTTTCTTTTCGCCAAGAAAGGGTGGGCCTGTGCGGCCTGAGCACATGGAGCCAAAAAACCGATAAGGTTCACCGCACAAGATCACTCTACCGAGAACTCGCAGTTTTTACATTCCCTGTAACGTATTCTTTTTCTATATTTGTTCAAAAGAGAGGTTATTTACCATGGCAGATGACAAGATCAAAGCTTTAGATACAGCGCTTGCCCAAATCCGCAAGCAGTTCGGTGAAGGCGCCGTTATGCGCCTTGGCCAGAACGCCGCCATGCAGGTGGATGCCATTTCCACCGGTTCCATTTGCCTGGATATGGCTCTTGGCATTGGTGGTGTGCCCCGCGGCCGTATTGTGGAAGTTTACGGCCCGGAATCTTCCGGTAAAACCACCCTGGCCCTGCACTGCATTGCCGAAGCCCAGAAACTGGGCGGCAACGCTGCTTTTATCGACGTAGAACACGCCCTGGATCCGGTGTACGCCGGCAACCTGGGTGTTGATATCGATTCCCTGCTGGTCTCCCAGCCCGATACCGGTGAGCAGGCCCTGGAAATCACCGAAGCCCTGGTGCGCTCCAACGCCCTGGATATCATCGTGGTGGACTCCGTCGCCGCGCTGGTTCCCCGTGCGGAAATCGAAGGCGAAATGGGCGACAGTCACGTGGGTCTGCAGGCTCGTCTTATGTCCCAGGCCATGCGCAAACTGGCCGGCGCCATCAGCAAGTCAAACTGCGTGGCCATTTTCATCAACCAGCTGCGTGAAAAGGTGGGCGTTATGTACGGCAACCCGGAAGTGACCCCCGGCGGCCGTGCCCTTAAGTTCTACGCCTCCGTGCGTATCGATATCCGCAAGATCGAGACCCTGAAGGTGGGCGGCGAAGTCGTTGGCTCCCGCACTCGCGCCAAGGTCGTAAAGAATAAAGTGTCCCCGCCTTTCCGCGAGGCTGAATTCGACGTACTCTACGGCAAGGGCATTTCCCGCGATGGCGAACTGCTGGATATGGCCGTGAAGCTGGAGATCATTCAGAAGAGCGGTGCGTGGTTCTCTTACAACGGCACCCGCCTGGGCCAGGGCCGCGATAACGTGCGCGAACTGCTGGGCAAAAGCCCGGAGATGTTTGCCGAAGTGGAAGCCAAAGTGCGCGATGCCATGCTGCACCTGAACGACAAACCCGAAAAAACCGCAGCCACCGGCGTAAAACCTGTGGCCGCCCCGGTGGCTCCCGCCGCTCCGGCAGAAGAAAAGAAGCCCTCCCGTGTTTCCAAGAAAGACATCGACATTACGGTGGATGATTGATGGAAATCACCGACATTCGGCCGGTGCGCAAGCGGCTTTCCATGGTATACATCGACGGTGAGCCCGCCATGAAGCTGGACACCTTCACCCTGGAGGCAGAAGGCGTGCGCCCGGGCATGCACATTACCGATGAAGACCTGCAGGAACTGGTGCAGAAAAGCAACGCCCACCGGGCCGGCGAAAAAGCTCTGTACCTCCTGGAATACCGCAGCCGCACCAAAAAAGAACTGACCGACCGCCTGCGGGAGGAAGTGCCCGCCGAACTGGCCGAAGCCACCGCCCAGCGTATGGAAGACCTGGGCCTGGTGAACGACGAAGCCTATGCGGCAGACTACGCCCGCATGCTGGCCACCCGCAAGCAATTCGCCCCCCGGCGCATTCGGCAGGAGCTGGCCGCAAAAGGCATAGACAAAGACACGGCCGAAGCCGCGGCCGCCGAGGTGTGGCAGGACCCCCGGGAAGTCATTGCCGATTTTCTAGACCGGCGTTTCCCGGTGATTGCAGACGAAAAGACCCGCCGCCGTGCTGTGGCTGCCCTGCAGCGCATGGGCTACGGGTACGATGACATCCGTGCTGTTCTGCGCGACCGCGCGGAAGAGGCAGAAGAAGAATGATACAGCCGCATATTTCCCGGCTGTTTCCCATATAAAACGAAAGGAACGATCCCCATGGCGATCAAAGTAGGTATGGTGCAGCTGGGCTGCGCCAAAAACCAGGTGGACGGCGAAATGCTGATGGCTTCGCTGAAAGCCGCCGGGTATGAACTGAGCGACGACGCTGCCCTGGCCGATGTGGCCATTGTAAACACCTGCGGTTTTATTGCCACCGCGCAAAAAGAATCCATCGATGAAATTCTGGAACTGTGCCAGCTGAAAAAGGAGGGCCGCATTCAGAAGATCGTGGTCACCGGCTGCCTGGCCGAGCGCTTCCAGGATGAAATTATGAAAGAGATCCCCGAAGTGGACGGCGTGTTCGGCATTGGCGCCAACGCCGAAATCGCCAAGTGGATCGGCGAAGTGCTGAAGGGCAAGAAAACCACGGCTTTCCCGGATAAGCTGCAGATGCCTCTGGATGGCGCCCGCGAGCTTTCCACCCCCAGTTATTTTGCTTACATTAAAGTTGCAGAAGGCTGCGACAACAACTGCACCTACTGTGCCATTCCCATGATCCGCGGCGGTTTCCGCAGCCGGCCCATGGAAGGCATTGTGGAAGAAGCCCGCGCTTTGGTGGAAGACGGCGCCAAGGAACTGATCCTCATCGCCCAGGACACCACCCGCTACGGCATTGACCTGTACGGCGAATACAAGCTGCCTGCTCTTCTGAAAGAACTGTGCAAGCTGGATGGCCTGCGCTGGTTGCGTATCCTCTACTGCTACCCGGATTGCTTCACCGATGAGCTCATCGATGTGATCGCTTCCGAAGAGAAGATCGTAAAATACGTAGACCTGCCCCTGCAGCACGCCAGCGGCAAGGTGCTGAAGCGCATGGGCCGCCATGGCGACCGCGCCTCTCTTACCGCGCTGATTGAAAAAATGCGCGCCCGCATTCCCGGCCTTACCCTGCGCACCACCTTCATCACCGGCTTCCCCGGCGAGACCGAAGAGGATTTCACCGAGCTGGCCGAATTTGTGAAGGAGATCAAGTTTGACCGCATGGGCTGCTTCGCTTATTCTCAGGAAGAAAACACCCCCGCCGCCCGTTTGCCGGAGCAGATTGACGAAGAGGTAAAAGAGCAGCGCGCCGAGTACATCATGGAAACCCAGATGGTCATTCAGGAAGAGCAGAGCGAGCAGTTTGTGGGCCAGACCATGGAAGTACTGGTGGAAGGCTTTGACCGCTACGCCGAGTGCTACTTTGGCCGCAGCGCCATGGATGCCCCGGACATCGACGGCAAGGTATTCATTGAAAAACCGGAAGCCGGCAAGCTGGTCTTCGGCAGCATGGTGCCTGTTCTCATCGATTCCGCCATTGACGGCGACCTGTTCGGCACCGTCGCTCTTTAAGAAAGGAGCGCGTTATGAATCTCCCAAATAAACTTACCGTTCTGCGCATGGTGATGGTCCCCTTCTTTGTGTTCTTCATGCTCATGCCCGGTATTCCTCACCACTATTTGTTTGCCCTTGTTCTGTTCTCTGCCGCCTCCATTACAGACCACCTGGACGGCCGCATCGCCCGTTCCCGCGGGCTGATCACCAATTTCGGCAAGCTGATGGACCCCCTGGCCGATAAAATTCTGGTGGTTTCTGCCCTCATCTGCATGGTGGCGCTGGGGCTTACCAACGCCTGGTTCGTCATCATCATTGTGGCCCGCGAATTCCTGGTCACGGCCATTCGCCAGCTGGCGGTGGAAAGCGGCACGGTCATCCCCGCCAACAACTGGGGCAAGGCCAAAACCGTCTCGCAGATGGTGGCCATCATCACCGTGCTGGCCCTGCAGTACCTGAACGAACTGCTCACCGGCGTGTTTGCGCTGGATCTGGGCATGTGGAGCGGTGTGTTCCTGCTCATCGGCGATGTTCTGCTGGGCATTGCGGTGCTGCTCACGCTGATTTCCGGCTGGACCTACGTGGTACAGAACAAAAAGCTGTTCACCGATTTTTAAACAAAACAAAAAGAGCTTGCGGCATGCAGGCTCTTTTTTATTGCTTATTTACTTTCCGGCGGCTCCAGCATCCAGCGGCCGTCATCGTAGTACGGCGGGGCGGTGGTCATCGCTTCGGCCAGGTACAGCACCTCGCCCTTTTCCGTAAGGAAATACGGGGTATCGCTGTACATATACACATCTTTGATTTTGGTTGTCCACAGACTTGCATCGCCCTGCAAATTTTTGGTAGGGGTGGTGTATTCTTCACAGCGGTTCTTCACCATGGCGCCGGCGTATTTCGCACCGGTGGGAAGAGTCAGGTCTTCCACATACCGCAGATAGCCGTAGTAGCAGGTGCCGTTCACCAGTACAGCGCTGCGCAGGGGGCTGCCATCCACACCGGGCTGCCCGTTTTGAATGCGCGACACCGCATCCTGTTCCATGGGCGACATTTTCCCGTAAGGAATGCCATCCTCCGAAGCCACCGGAGTTTTCTGCCCGCAGGCGCACAACAAAAGCAACAACAACACCAGCAAGGGAATAAATCTCTTCATACGGACACCTCCTTCGTTTTTATTCTAACAAGTATGTACTTTTTTGTAAAGATACCCTTGTATTTTCGCCGCTTTCGTTTGCTTTTTTCACCCGGTGTGCTATAATCAAACTAACAAACCTGCCTGCAAAGGAGTTGTTATTATTATGGAAAACGAAAAACGCTGTAAACCGGCGGTGTTTGCCGCACTTTTCTTCGGCGCACTGCTGTTTTGTACGGCAGGGTGGTACCTGTTCGGTCTCATTGCCCGCGGGCCCATGGGTGCACCTTACCCAGATGAAACGTTCTTCACCTTCTCTTTGGATATCTTCTTCTATGCGCCTGCGTTTTTGCTGGCGGTGGGGCTCAGTGCGTTGCCGCTGTTAATTTCCCTTGTTCTGTGCTACACCATGCAGCACAAACCGCGCACCCCCTGGCTGGTGTTTGCCGGCTGCGGGGCGGGCTCGGTGCTGCTGGCTTACTTGCTGCAGTGGCCCATGCAGCTTGCCGCACAGGCCGTAGAATACCTGTTCTGGAACGAATCCACCGGACTGTATACCGCCCTGAACCGGCTGGCTTATCCCTGGTATGCCGCAGCGGTGCTGCTCACCCTGGCGGCGGTCCACCTTTGCCTGCTGCTTAAGGTACCCACCTGGGCGCGGCTTAGCGCCATGGCAGCCTGGTTTGCGGCCACTGCGCTGTTCACCTGGCTGGCCTTTTTGGGGCTGTATTACATTCCCCGGGCGTTTGGCAGTCTGCCGTTCTACCCCTACGCTTCGGTGTTCATTGGCACGCTGCCCGGTGCAGCGGCGCTGCTGGCAATTTTGCTGCCGGCCGGCCGCAAACATAAGAAAATCTCTGCAGAATCTGCGGAAGGAGAATAAACCATGAAGAATAAAATCAGTGCTGTCCCCTATGCTGTCATCGCCCCGCTGGGGGTTCTGCTTACAGCCATCTGCTGTGTGATGATGGTTATGCTGCCCGGTATGCTGTGTGGCCAGTATTTTGGTGTCATGTACACGGCGGCCTTTTTTGTAATGGGTCGTATGCCGCTGCATGTGCTCATCCTGTGCGTCATTTCGCTGCCGCTGCTGCTTTCCGGTATTTTGTGTGCTGTGCTGCGCAAAAAGAAGGCCGCTCCATGGATCACATTCGCCGTGTGCACAGTGGTGTTCGTGGTGCTGTTCTTTGTGGGCGTGTTCGTGGATACCTTCTCGTCTCAGGTGGCGCGTATATTCGGCACCTCTGCGGAAATGATCGAATACTATGTCCGTCTGGATCGTCAGGGCATGATCGGCCAGAGCATTGCAGCGCTGGTGATCTACCTGTTCTCTCACCTGTGCATGCTTCCTAAGATCCGTACCGCGGCCAAGCTGGTACCTTTTGTTATCTTCTTTCTCCTCACCCTGGGGCTGACACCGGTATATATGCTGGTTTTCGCCCATGTGCTGGTGCTGCCCATGCAGATCATGTTCAGTACGGCTGCAGCCACCCTCACCGCAGCCCTGCCCGCCGGGCTGGTGCTGCTGCTCATGGGCATCTTTATGCGTTCCAAACAGAAGCACGCCCCCCGCGAAGAACAGCCTGTCCACGAGGCTGCCCCTACCCCCGTTCAGGCTCCCGCCCCTGCTCCGGCTCCCGCATCTGTTCCCGCCGAAGTACCGGTGATCGATGACGTTCCCACGTTTGATGAGCGGATCTCTGAAAAAGAAGCCGCCCCGCAGCCCGAGCCGGAAGAACTGCCCCACGAACCCGGCATGATCTTCTACGCCAAGAAAATGAACTTCTCCATGCAGACCGTGGGCGACTGGGAAAGCACCACCTGGAAGATCTACCAGAACGGCACGGTTGTTTCCTACACCGCCATGGTTGGCAGCAACCAGATGCCCGCCCAGCGTATCTACCAGCTGAACCGCGAAGGCTGCGTACAGCTGGCTACCCTTTTGCAATCCTTCCCCTTCTGCGATGCACATCACAATGCCTGCGACGGCGAAGGCTGGAAAATGGTGGGCTACACCGCCCAGGGCGACGTGGCGCACCATGTCTCCGGCTACATTTACGGCGTGGCCGGCCTGGAGGCCATTGCGGAATTTTTGAACAACGGTTTTTGGGAATACCTGCAGAAGCCCCAGAACGCGGAGGGTTGATGTATGGAAAACAAGAAGCAAACCACCACACTGGCTTTCGCCTTTGGCGGCATGCTGCTTTCGGTGGTCACGCTGGCCATTTACTGGGTGCTTTCCGGTTTGTTTTCTGCCGCGTTCGGCACCACGCTTTCTGCTGCAATGAGCATCACCACCTCGCTGATTGCCGTTTTGCTGTGCGCAGCTTCCATTCCCATGCTGCTGGCGGGTCTTGCCAATTTCTTCTTCACGTTTAACAAATGGGTCAAAGCCCTCATCCATCTGGGCGGCGGCCTGGCCGCGGCCGTGCTGTATTTTGTGTGCTTCAGCCTGTTCCGCTTTTTCCCGGAGACCATTGGCGTGCCGGCGGATGTTTCCCCCCTGGTGCTGGCCTTTGGGCCCCAGTCCCTGCTGTTCTGCGCGGTTGCTTTGCTGCTTATTTATGTGTTTGTGCAGCTGTGCAATGCCGCCCCCGCTACGGTCCCCATGAAAGGCGCAGCCTTCGGCATTTTTGCCGCCATGCAGATTGTAACGGAAATTCTGATGAGCATGTTGTTTGTGTTTTTGCTGCGGAATCCCCAGCTGCACGCCATGGGCGCGGCTGTGGGCGGCGTGCTGGGCTTTTTAACCGGTACTGCCGTGCTGGTCATGGCCTCCATTGCCCGTAAAAAAGAACAGACCGCCAAAACCGTACACGAAACAGTGAAAGACGAACCCATCGAATAATTTGAAAGCAGATGCCGAAGCATTTTGGCAGCATCCTGCCGCAGTAAAACGAAAACAGGTGAATGTATGGAAAAAGCTCCTATTTATTTCGGTATCCACATTGGGGAACACTCCTTTGATGTGGAGCACGTACGGGAAGAACTTTACGAACGGGTGATCAAGCCCGGCTACAATTTTGTCACCATCCGCCCCATAGACCGTGCCAGAAAATTGGAGATCCCCCAGGAATATTTTTTGGATTGGGCCCAATACCTTGCGGAGCACAAGGTGTATTTTGTGTTCCTGTACACGGTGCAGCACGCTCTGCCGGAAAGGGAATCCATCTTTGAACCGGAAACCGTGGCCAAAATGAAAGAAATCGCCGGCGAATATTTCCTGGGCGATCTCATCGGCGAGCCGGGAAGTTCCAACGCCTGCAAGCTGCAGGGGTACTTTAAGGCCACCGCCACCCGCAAGGGCGACCCAAATGTGCAGAAAACCGATGCCCCGGACATGACCGCGGCCCACAACCACTATGTGGAATACGTTTCCCGCTTTATCAACATTGATAAAAAGCTGGACATGCCGAACATTCTCTCTGTGGAGGCCACGGCGCTGAACAAATACAACACCGAAGCCGGGGTGAACATTCCGCTGCTGGAACTTTTTAACGGCAACCCGGACGAGCTGGTGCCCACCGTGCGCGGGGCAGCGAAGGCCTGCCGCGCCCCCATGTGGGGCACCTACATTGCCCACGAATGGTACGGCGGCATGCGCCACGATGATATTCTGAAGCGCAAGCGCCTGGAACTTGGCTATAAATTCTCTTACCTTTCCGGTTCCAATGTTTTTTGCCTGGAAAGCGGCGACGAATGCATTACGGCTTACGGCCACAAATACGGTGCAGATTCGGTGATTTGCGAAGAATACCGCGCCATTATGGATAAAGTGTGGGATTTTGCGCAGAAAGACCTGCGCCCCAAAACAGGCCCAAAGGTGAAATTCGCCTTTGTGTACGGCAAAGACGATGCCTGGGGCGGCTGGGGCGCCAGCGCGGTGTGGAACCAGTTCCTGCGGGAAGAATGGGGCCACAACGAGGCCGAACACTCCTGGCGGCTGCTGGATGAGCTGGGCACCAAGCGCAAGTGGTCCGATGTAGCCAACTACGGCGAACACGATCTTTCTTCTGCCCCGGCCTATGGTTTGTACGATATTGTTCCCATTGAAGCGCCGGTGGATGTGCTGGCGGAATACGATTATCTTGTATTTTTGGGCTGGAACACCATGACCGACGAAACCATGGACAAGCTGACGGAATACGTTGCCCGGGGCGGCAAGCTGCTGATGAGCGCCGCTCATCTGAACCGCAATCCCCAGCGCAAGGGCAATGTGATTTTCCCCGCTGAAGAAAAAATAAAAAAGCTGTTTGGCTGCACCTTTACGGGCGTAACCCAGCGCACCAACGGCGGCACAAAATTCAAATATACTTCCCTAAACGAAGACCTGCTGCCCCCGGGTACCCTGAGTTTTGACTGCGACCCGCTGTACAGCGCGGGCTACACAGAATACGCCAAGGTGGAACTGTGCGGCGCCCAACCCCTGGGTTATTACGCCGACAGCTTTGGAAATAAACCCACCGACCTGTATACGGTGGTGGAAAACAAACTGGGTAGCGGCGTAGCTACCCTGGTGACCAGCCTGAACTACCCCGGCCATCCGGCACTCTTCCCTCTGTACCGCACCCTGGTGCGGGAAATGGTGACCGCCAGCGCAAGAACCGCCGATGTGCAGGTGCTTGCCAGCGACCGCCTGCGCTACGCTGTGTACGAGGGCGGCAAAATGTACCTGCTGAACACCGACTACGACCTGCCCATTGCGGCGAAGATCGTTTGCAACGGAAAAGAGCAGAACGTTTTGCTGGAACCCCTGGAATTGAAAACTCTGCAAATATAAGGATTGACAAATTCCTCATTTTGCGGTATGCTGACTATAAAGCGATGAGCGGAAGAAGTACCCGCACCGGCTTGCGAAAGAGAACGGAGGTCACCGGCTGAAAGCCTCCTGCGCAGGGCCCGCGGCGAAATGCATCCGTGAGCGGCAGGGGGAACTTGCAGTATCTCTGCCCGTGGGCCGCGTTAAGGCAAAGCGATTACGCCCCAAAGGGGGTAAGATCGTAAAGTGATAAATGCGAAGTGGAACCGCGGTGTATGCCGCCTTCGTCCTTGCGGGATGAGGGCGGCTTTTTTGTCACCCTTTTGTGCGGCCGTGCATAAAATACGGCATCCCGTTTTTATCACACCCGAAAAGAGGAACCACTATGTTCAAACGATTGAAAGACGAGCTGGATTCCATATTGGAACGCGACCCGGCGGCCCGCTCCCGGCTGGAAGTGTACTTTTTGTACGCGGGGTTCCGTGCGGTGCACGCCTACCGCAAAGCCAATTGGTTTTACCGGCACAACATGAAATTCATTGCGCGGTGGATCTCGCAGCGTGCGCGGCACAAAACCGGCATTGAAATTCACCCCGGCGCCACCATTGGCCGGCGGCTGTTCATCGACCACGGCATGGGCGTGGTCATCGGCGAGACCGCGGTGATTGGCGACGACTGCACCCTGTACCAGGGGGTCACCCTGGGCGGCACTGGCAAAGACACCGGCAAGCGCCACCCCACGCTGGGCAACAATGTGCTGATCGGCGCAGGCGCCAAGGTGCTGGGACCCTTTACCATTGGAGACAATACCCGTGTGGCCGCGGGCGCGGTGGTGCTCAGTGCTATACCTGCCAATGCTACCGCCGTGGGCGTGCCTGCCCGGGTGGTGCGTGTCAATGGCGAAAAGGTGGATACCCGCAGCCGCGAACTGGACCAGATCCATGTAGCCGACCCGGTTTCTCAGGAACTTTGCCGCCTGCGAATAGCCGTAGAAAAGCTGGCAGAAGAACACGGCCTGGAATGCAAGTGATTTGCAGTAGCTTTGTAACGTAAAAGTTTCGCATTCGCCCTCTCCGTCACGGCTGGCGCCGTGCCACCTCCCCCAAAGTGGGAGGCAAGCCATGATCCTGCTAATTCAGGCGGACGCAGAGAAAAATTCTGATTTTTTAGCAACACTTATTTTTGTAATCTATCATCCAATTAAAATATAAAGGAGAAACAACATGCAGCTTTACAACACCATGACCCAGAAAAAAGAAGAATTCAAAACCCACGAGCCCGGCAAGGTGGGTATGTACACCTGCGGCCCCACTGTGTACCATTTTGCCCACATTGGCAACTTGCGCAGCTATATTATGGAAGACGTGCTGGAAAAGCAGCTGCGTTTTGACGGCTACGATGTTAAGCGCGTTATGAACATCACCGACGTCGGCCATCTTTCCAGCGATGCCGATACCGGCGAAGACAAAATGCTGAAGGGCGCCAAGCGCGAAAAGAAAACCGTGATGGAGATCGCGCAGTTCTACACCGATGCTTTCTTTGCCGACTGCAAAAAGCTGAACATCAAGACCCCGGACGTGGTGGAGCCCGCCACCAACTGCATTCCCGAATTCATTGAGATGATCGAGACTCTGCTGGAAAAAGGCTATGCCTACCAGGCCGGCGAGAACATCTACTTCGATACCTCCAAGCTGCAGGATTACTATGTGTTTGGCAGCCACAACGAAGAAGACCTGGCCGTGGGCGTGCGCGACGGCGTGGAAGAAGACACCAACAAGCGCAACAAGGGCGACTTCGTGCTGTGGTTCACCAAGTCTAAGTTTGAAGACCAGGCCCTGAAGTGGGATAGCCCCTGGGGCGTTGGCTACCCCGGCTGGCACATCGAGTGCTCCAGCATCAGCATTAAGCACCTGGGCGAATACTGCGACCTGCACTGCGGCGGCGTGGATAACATCTTCCCCCACCACACCAACGAAATTGCCCAGAGCGAAGCCTACCTGGGCCATGCCTGGTGCCCCCAGTGGTTCCATGTAACCCACCTGAACACCACCGGCGGCAAAATGAGCAAATCCAAGGGTGAGTTCCTCACCGTTTCTCTGCTGGAAGAAAAGGGCTACGATCCGCTGGCCTACCGCTTCTTCTGCCTGCAGTCTCACTACCGCAAGCCTCTGCTGTTCAGCTGGGATGCTTTGGACAACGCCGCCACCGCTTACAACAAGCTGCGCGCCCGCACCGCTGCCCTGCCCAACGACGGCGAAGTGAACGAAGCCGCCATGGCTCCCCTGCGCGAGGCGTTCAGAGAAGGCATGGACAACGACCTGAACACCTCTTTGGGTGTGACCGCCGTGTACGATGTGCTGAAGGCCGACCTGAACGGCGCTTCCAAGCGTGCTTTGATTGCTGAATTCGACAGCGTGCTGTCTCTCAGCCTGCTGGAACCCATTGCCGAAGCTGCCCCCGCCGCCGATGACGAACTGGCTGCCTGGGTAGAGGCCAAGATCGCCGAGCGCGCCGAAGCCAAAAAGGCCAAGAACTACGCTCTGGCCGATGCCATTCGCGCTGAGCTGACCGAAAAGGGCATTGTGCTGAAGGACAGCAAAGAAGGCACCACCTGGAGCCTGGCATAACTTTACCCATACCGTCAAGAGCCCCGTCTGCAGGCGAGGCTCTTGCTTTTTTTTGGGTTTTTGGTACAATAATAGAAACAACAACGCAAAGGAGAACCCCCCATGGCAGAATTTTATGTACCCGATGTAACCGAAGAAGATGCAAAACACTGCGGCCTGTGGGGCGTGGCAGCATACATAGGTCCGCTGTTCCTGCTCACCCTGCTGGTGCGCAAAAATTCCCCGCTGGCACGGTTCCATGCCAACCAGGGGCTGCTGCTGTTTATTTTCGAAATCATCTGTGCCCTTGTGGTGGTGCTGGGCACCTGGCTGTTCACCGGCATGTACGCCGTTATGGCGGTCATCCAGCTCATTCGCGGCTTTGCCACGCTGTTCACCCTTATGTTTATGGTGGTGGGTTTTTCCAAT
>JAFYOA010000199.1 GCA_017547865.1 Clostridia bacterium | reverse complement strand
TGTAGCTGTTGTTCAGGTACAGCACAAAGCTGACGTTGAGGAAATGCAGCGTAGCAAAGCTGCCGAAAGCCAGCTGCAGCCGGCGGTCTTCCGTAAGCACGCAGCACAGCCACAAAAACAGCAGGGCGGGGAAGAGGTAACGTTCGTGCATTTTGGGGCAGAAGAGGAATACCGTGGCCATCAGAACGGCTGCGGCGGCGAACACGCTGTCTTCCCGTTTGGAACGCAGAATAATACCGCCTGCCAATGCCACCGCACCGCCGCAGGAAAGCAGCGTGAGCACATTGGAGATAAGATCCAGACCTTCCAGCGAACCCCAGTTGAGGCCGAACAGCCCGTAAATATTGTAGGCGTTGATGGTGAAATAGTTGTAATACCCCATGGTGGAGGCATATTTCTGCACCAGCCACAGGTAATCGAAGCCTTTTGTGAAAGGCGTGGCGATGAGCAGACCGGTGAATAAAACCACCGCAATGCCCAGCCCCAGCTGTTTATACTGTTTTTGCCGCAGGGGATAGAACACGTACAGAGGGATGAAGGCAAGCATCTGCGGCTTGCACAGCAGCACCGCGCCGAACAGCACGGCGGCGGGTCCGTATTTGTTTTTCAGCATGCACAGCAGTGAGAAAAGCAGTAGCATGGAGCAGAAGCTGTCGGCCTGCCCCCATACAGCGGAATTGATGAGCACAGCCGGGCACAGCAACCAGGCAGCTGCCGCAAAGCAGGCGGTGCGCTCGTTTGTTTTGGGCCGGGCCAGGGCATACAGCGCCCAGGCGCAGGCAATATCCGCAATCACCGAGGGCAGCTTGATGAGCAGCGTGGCGGCGCCGGAATTGAAATCAAACCCGAAGAGCCGGCGCAGGGCTTCGGCCAGCCACAGCACATACAGGTAGCCGGGCGGGTAATCCAAAAATCCGGCGGTATCGTATACATCTTTAAAGGGCGTGGTGTATACCAGGCCGGCCCATGCTTTGAAGGTGTTGACATCCACCGTGTAGCCGCTGCTGGAAATACCGATGAACAGCCGCAGCAAAAAGCCGCCCAGCAGCAGAAAAACAATGGCCTGGGGCGGCCAGTCGTTCGTTTTGCCGGGCTTTTGCTGTACCGGGGTGGTGCCAAGCCAAAGAAAAACGGCAAAAGCCGCGGCGAAGAGAATATTTTGCAACATTATAGTACCTCTTTGAGAAGAAAGTGACTTGTATTTTCTGCCGGAACCCCGTATAATCAAAATGGATTCCGCTTATTTCCAGTGTAAGCGAAGTCCGGAAAAAAGTCAAGTTCCGGCGGTGGCTTTGGCGTGAAACCATTGCACGCGTCGTGAAAATAACAAGGAGGAATACAACGTGAGCTTTCCTAAATTCCACGAAGATCCGTCCATGCTGCACGTGGGCTGCGAGCCGATCCGCTCGTACTACATCCCCTTCAAAAATGAGGAGGAAAAGGAATCTTCCCGTGTGGTGTCTCTGAACGGCACCTGGGGTTTCCGCTATTACCCCAGCTTTGCCGAGGCTTTCCCCGAAGACGAGGACGGCGGCCTGTTCTTTGATGAAGACGATCTGGGCGAGATCCAGGTGCCTTCCTGCTGGCAGTGCCAGGGCTACGATGGCCACAACTATACCAACGTAAACTATCCCATTCCTTATGATCCGCCTTTTGTGCCGGACGATAACCCCTGCGGTTTGTACAGCCGTACCTTTGAGGTGACCGCCGAGCAGATGACCATGCGCACCTACCTGAACTTTGAAGGTGTGGATTCCTGCTTCTATCTGTGGATCAACGGCCAGTTTGCCGGTTACAGCCAGGTGTCTCATGCTACCAGCGAATTCGATATTACCGAAATGCTGAACGAAGGCGAAAACACCGTGACCGTGCTGGTGCTGAAGTGGTGCGACGGCACCTACATGGAAGACCAGGACAAGCTGCGCATGAGCGGTATCTTCCGCGATGTGTACCTGCTGGTCCGTCCCGCTGCTCATATCCGTGATTTCTTTGTGCACACCGATGTGGCCGAAGATTTGGCTTCCGCTGTCATCCGTACCGAAGTGATGACCGAAAACGGCCCCGCTGTTTCTGCCAAGCTCTATGCCCCCTGCGGCTGCCTGCTGGGCGAAGCCAAGGCCGAAAACGGCGTTGTGTCTTTCAATCTGGAAAAGCCCGTGCTGTGGAACGCCGAAAACCCGGCCCAGTACACCCTGGTGCTGCTCACCGAAGATGAATGCATTCCCCAGAAGGTGGGTGTGTGCCGCCGCGAGATCAAGAACGGCGTCATCTATATCAACGGCGAAAAGGTGAAGTTCTTCGGTGTGAACCGCCACGACAGTGACCCGGTCACCGGCGCCACCATTTCTGTGGAACAGGCTAAGAAAGATCTGTTCCTGATGAAGCAGCATAACATCAATGCCATCCGCACCAGCCATTATCCCAATGCGCCCTGGTTCCTGCAGCTGTGCAGCGAGTACGGCTTCTATGTGATCGCCGAAGCGGACATTGAGTGCCACGGCTGCGAACCGGCTTACCCCCACGACCGTGAAGAGTTCAGAGATGCCTACGGCCAGATGGCCCGTATGGATTCCTATAAAGAAGCCTTTTTGGACCGCGTGCAGCGCAGTGTCATCCGCGATAAGAACAATGCCTGCGTGGTGATGTGGTCTATGGGCAACGAAGCCGGCTACGGCCCCAACTTTGAATATGTTGGCCGCTGGACCAAGGAATATGACCCCAGCCGCTTCACCCATTACGAAAACTCCATTCACCAGCCCACCGTGGTGGAAACTTCCACCGATATGTACGATATGTACAGCCGCATGTACGCCCCCACCGAGTGGATCGACGAATACTTTGCCGACCCTGCCAACACCAAGCCCTTTGTGCAGTGCGAGTTTATTCACGCCATGGGCAACGGCCCCGGTGATATCGAAGACTACATGGAGCAGATTTTGAAGTACGACGGCTTTGTGGGCGGCTTTGTGTGGGAATGGTGTGACCATGCTGTGTATATGGGCCGTACCCCCGATAACGCCGATATCTACGGCTATGGCGGCGACTTCAACGATTTCCCCAACGACAGCAACTTCTGCATGGACGGCCTGGTGTACCCCGACCGTACGCCCCATACCGGTCTGCTGGAATACAAGAACTGCATCCGTCCTTTCCGTGCCACGCTGAACGCTGACAACACCGTGACCTTTAAGAGCTGGCTGGGCTTTACCGATAGTGCCGACTACGCCGATATTACCTACGAACTGACCCAGAACGGCGAGACCCTGCTGGTGGGCGAATGGGATGTGAACGTGCCTGCCATGGGCACCGCCACCGTGGCCCTGCCGGAAGAAATTCCCACCGAGGGCGACGTGGCTGTGATGATCCGCTACACCGCCAAGAAGGATACGCCTTTCTACGAGGCCGGCCATGTGTACGGTTTCGATCAGCTGTTCCTGCACGAGGAGCCGGTGGATCTGGATCCCCTGGTGCCCGGCGATGTGCTGGTGGAAGAAGACGGCCGCACCGTGACCGTTACCGGCCAGCATTTCCGCTATGTATTCAGCAAGAAGCTGGGTACGTTCGCTTCCATGGTGAGCCGCAATATCAACCTGCTGGCCGAGCCCATGGAGTGGAACGTGTTCCGCGCCCCCACCGATAACGACCGTAATATTCGCCACCAGTGGGAGCACTGCGGCTACGACCGCATGACCTGCAAGGTGCACAGCGTGGAGGTGAGCGACGACAACGGCCTGGCCACCATTCGCTGCGAATGTGCCATCGGTGCTGTTTCCCGCGCTATTTACCTGAAGGTGAACGCCACCTGGAGGGTGGATGCCGCCGGTGCTGTTGACCTGAAGGTGGAAGCCGAACGCGACACCCGCTTCCCGTATCTGCCCCGCTTCGGTCTGCGCATGTTCCTGCCGGAAAGCTTCGATACCCTGGAGTACTACGGCTATGGTCCCTTTGAGAGCTACTGTGACAAGCATCGTGCTTCCTGGCTGGGCAGCTTTGTGGCTGCTGTGGAGGATGAGTACGAGCCTTACATCAAGCCGCAGGAGAACATGAGCCATTGGGGCTGCCGCTGGGCAACGGTCTCCGACGGTGCCACGGCCATCACCGCCGCTTCTCCCGAGAATATTACGGTGAATGCTTCTCTATTCACCCAGGAAGAACTGACGGAGAAGATGCACAACTATGAGCTGGAAACCAGCGGCTATACCGTGTGGTGTGTGGATATGAAACACAGCGGCATCGGTTCCAACAGCTGCGGCCCGGCCCTGAAAGAAAAATACCAGGTGAACGACGCTGCCTTTACGGCACAGGTTCGTTTCATCATTGAGTAATTGAATAAACACCTTGGCGGCACGGCGAATAACTGTGCCGCCTTTCCTTTTGTTCGCAGAGAGCATGGTGCTGTAAAAGTTTTGATCGAACTTTTACAAAAGTTCG
>JAFYOA010000015.1 GCA_017547865.1 Clostridia bacterium | reverse complement strand
TAGGCCGGGAAGATATCCACCACATCGCCCTTCACCCGGAACTTGTTACGAACAAAGTTGATGTCGTTTCGCTCGTACTGCATAGAGACAAGTTTTTTCAGCATAGCATCCCGCTCGATTTCCATACCGGGACGCAGGGAGACCACCATGGTGCGGTAATCGATCGGGTCGCCCAGGGTATAAATACAGGAAACAGAAGCTACGATGATCACATCCCGCCGCTCAGACAAGGCGGAGGTGGCAGAATGGCGCAGTTTATCGATTTCATCGTTGATGGCAGAATCTTTTTCGATATACGTATCCGTCTGCGCGATGTAGGCTTACTTATGATAATAATCGTAGTGTGAGACAAAATACTCCACGGAGTTATTCGGGAAAAATTCTTTAAACTCTGAACAAAGCTGGGCAGCCAGTGTTTTATTTTGTGCCAGCACCAGCGTGGGACGGTTTACCTGAGCGATGATATTGGCCATGGTAAATGTTTTGCCGGAACCGGTAACACCCAGCAGAGTTTGTTCCCTGTCTCCGCGGTTCAGTCCTTCCACCAGTTTGGCAATGGCTTCCGGCTGGTCTCCGGTGGGCTTAAATTGCGAAACCAGTTCAAACTTTCTTTCTTCGCTCATGTCCGTTCCCCTTTCTGTCTATATATAAACACCAGGCATTTCAAACAAACGTTCTGCTTTATTGTACAACAGCCGGAGGAGACTGTCAACCGAAAACCGGGGATTTTCTGCCGTTAGATTTCTTTTCGCTCCCATCTCTTGACAAAATACACCGCTATGTTAAAATGAAGCGAAGGAACTTACAGGAGGCGCGCTATGGCTGAAAATACAAGACAGCTCCCCAAACTTTTGAAGGAGCTTTGTGCTGAACAGAACATTGAAATTACGAGTTTTTCCGGTGACTGGATCTTCCAGCTGAACAAAGACGGAAAGATCATGCTGATTTTGGGATATAAGTTCCCAAATAACGACGCTGCACTGGAGCAGATTTGCGATGACAAGTGCGCACTTTCCGATATTCTTCTGCACAACGGTATTCCCTGCGTGCCGCACCATTACTTTATGCGGCCGGATAACACCTGGTTTGCCGGTACCCGAGGCGAATGGGCCGATATGGCCGCTCTGCTGGAAAAGCACGGCACCGTGGTATGTAAGGTCAACAGCGGTTCCGGCGGCACCAATGTGTACAAAGCCCGCAATATGCGTGAACTGGAAGCCGCTGTCACCAAGATCTTCTCCGTATCCAACTCCCTGGCCATTGCGCCTTACATCAAAATCCAGAATGAATTCCGCTGTATTATCTGCGATGGCGAAGTGCGGTTGATTTACCGCAAGCTGCGCCCCTTTGTGGTGGGCGATGGCGTTCGCAGCGCCGCAGAACTGATTGCCGCCAAAACTTTTGCCAAACTGGAAACCGATGACAACCTGGATCTCTCTTACGTTCCCGCCGAGGGAGAAAAGTTCGAGATTTCCTGGAAGCATAACATCGGCCGCGGCGCCAGCCCGGAAGTGGTCACCGACCCGGCGCTGACCGAACCGTTGTGTGCCTTTGCCTCTTCCGTAGCCAAAAAACTGAACGTTCGTTTCGCTTCCATTGATGTGGTGAACGATGGCGAATGCCTGCGGGTGCTGGAGATCAACAGCGGTGTAATGATGGAAGGCTTTGCAGCCAGCAGCCCGGAAAACTATGCCACCGCCAAAAAATTGTATACCGATGCGGTTCTCTCTTATTTTAACCGCTGCTGAGATGATTTAAACAGCGGTTTCTACCATCTCCGAAAGGGTCCATACAGAATCAATCGCATCCCCCACTGCTGCCGGTTCGAATTTTTGTTTCTTTTTCTCTCCCTCCGTCAAAAATCAAAGATTTTTGCCACCTCCCTCGTCAGAGGGAGGTTTTTTATCGCTCCGCTTTTCTTGCCATAGCACAAAAAATGAACCGGCAGGCCGAAAAGCTTGCCGGTTTTTGTTTATTTCCTGTTCAAGGTCATCGTATATCTTTAAAAAAGCAGGGAAAAACCGTCCTCAATCTACGGCCATAGCCGCCCATTCTTCTTTGGAAAGCATGGTAACGTGCTCGAGGCAATCGCCTGCCACCGGGTGGCCGGTGATCGGGCGGTCATGGTGATAAACAAAGCCGCATTTTTCCTGGGCACGTTTCGATTTTTCATTTCCGTGGAAATACCCACACCACAGGCGCTGCAGGCCAAGTTCTTCAAAGGCATAGCGCTGCAGTTCCCGCACAGCCTCCGGCACCAAACCCTGTCCCCAAAACGGAACACCGATCCAGTATCCGATCTCTCCCTCTGCCTCGTTTTGGCACAGGGGGCTTTCTTTTCCTATATACAACCCAATGCTGCCGATGGCACGATCGTCTTCACGCAGGCAGATGGCCCATGTACGCTTGTGGGACAGAACGGTGCGAATGATCTCCCGGCTGTTTTCTACACCGGTATGCACCGGCCAGCCGGCAGCAGGCCCCACCCGGGGGTCTTTGGCGTATTCAAACAGGCTTTCTGCATCGGTTTCCTTCCACGGGCGCAGGTGCAGCCGTTCTGTATACAGTTCCATACAAACACTCCTTTTACAAAGCGCGGCAGCGCCGCACATACTCGCCGGGGGTGCAATGCATTTCCCGGCGGAACACCGTATGAAAATAAGACGGGGATGAAAACGAGAGGGTGTCGCTGACCTGGACAATGCTTTGCCCGGCCGCCAGCAGTTCAGCCGCTTTGCGGATTTTAATGGAATTGAAACAGTGCATCACCCCGGTGCCGGAACAGGCCGCAAAGGCTTTTTTCAGGCTGCTTTCGCTGGTGCGGCACAAGCGGGCCACATCACCCAAAGAAAGCGGTTCGCTGCAGTGCTCATTCAGTACCCGCATGGCTTGCTCATACAGGCGGTCGTCGGCTGCCGCCGAACGCTGGGGCGCTTGGGCAGGTTTTTCTGCCAGGCGAAGCAGCAGCATTTCCAATGCAGCCCGCCCCATAGCACCATCCCATTCGTTCCGCTGCTGCAAAAAGCGGCGCAGCGTATGCACCGTGCGCACATATTCTTCCTCTTCCTGGGAATCCAGCAGGATCTCACGGCCTTCAAAGCCCTGCATCATTTCTCCCTGGGCACAGAAGGAGACCACCATCACCCGCGCCGGGGCATCCTCTGCCGAACGCAGACTGTGGAATTCCATCGGCCTGTGGAACAACAACTGCCCCCGGGAAAGACTGAGCACCCGTTCTTCGGCGGTAACCGTCAAGGCTCCCTCCAGGACATACAGTACCTCCCAAAAATCGTGCATTTCTCCGGCGAAAAAATATCCCGCCGGGCGTATCTCATCAAACGCAGTGATCACATGGGTAATCTCCAGCGTTTTCTTCAGCGGCACCAGTGTATACATTCCGTCCTCCTGTAGCTGAATTCAAAATAAAATAGACCGAAATTGCATTTCAATTTGTTTTTTGTCCGATTATAATCGAAGTATAACATAAACATTCGGCAGTTGTAAAGCTGCCAGGAATTATAAACAAAGGAATGATCACCATGAAAGAGAAAGTCAAACTGGGTATGGTCGGCTTCGGCGGCCGCGGCACCGGCCTGCTGAAAGATGTTTTTCTGCAGATGGATGATGTAGACGTTTGCGCTGTTTGCGACGTATACGAAGACCGCGCCAACAATGCTGCTGACATTGTGGAAGAAAAGACCGGCAAACGCCCTCTGTGCACCCTGGATTACAAAGATGTGATTGCCTGCGAAGACGTGGAAGCGGTGCTGATTACCGCCGCCTGGGAAGCCCATGTACCGGTGGCTGTAGCCGCCATGAAAGCCGGCAAGCGCGTGGCTACCGAAGTGGGTGGCGCCTACAGCATTGATGACTGCTGGAAACTGGTAAACACCTACGAAGAAACCGGCACACCGCTGATGATGATGGAAAACTGTTGCTACGGCGAGATCGAACTGATGATGCTGAATATGGTAAAGCAGGGCGTCTTCGGTGAAATCGTGCATTGCAGCGGTGGTTACTGCCACGACCTGCGGGACGAGATCTCCGGAGGCGAGCGCAACCGTCATTACCGTCTGCGCAATTACCGCAGCCGCAACACAGAAAATTACCCCACCCATGAATTCGGACCCATCGCCAAGGTGCTGGACATCAACAACGGCAACAAGATGCTGACCCTTTCCTCTGTGGCTTCCAAAGCCCGGGGCCTGCATGAGTATATTCTGAAAAAAGAGGGCGAAAATGCCCCCCATGCCAACACCGTGTGGAACCAGGGCGATATTGTAACCACCACCATTCGCTGTGCCAACGGTGAGACCGTGGTGCTGACCCTGGACACCACCCTCCCCCGATATTACGACCGCGGCTTTACCGTGCGCGGCACGAAAGGCGGCTACTTTGGCACCAACGATTCAGTGTTCATCGATGAACAAGACAACGAGAAAGACTTCTACTGGAATAAGGAATGGGGCAACCGCAAGAACTACAAAGAAAAATATCTGCACCCCTTGTGGAAAGGCTACGAGGCCAAGGGCGGCCACGGCGGCATGGACTGGCTGGTGGGCCGCGCCTTTATTGAAAGCGTGAAAAACGCAACCACCCCGCCCATTGATGTATACGATACTGCCAGCTGGCTGTGCATCACCGCACTGAGTGAGCAGTCAATTGCCATGGGCGGTATGCCGGTACCGGTGCCGGATTTCACCCGCGGCATGTACACCCACCGCACCGATATC
>JAFYOA010000198.1 GCA_017547865.1 Clostridia bacterium | reverse complement strand
TATCCAGCATGGAAACACCTCCGATTCTGTATATAGGGCCCACTGCCCGCAAAATTACCAACTATAGTATTCCTATACAGGAAAAGCAAGAAAATAGCAAGCGTATTTCGTGAAAAAAAATCGCAAAACACAAGATTGTGCAAGATGGAGAATTTTCTCCTTTTCTTTCGTGAATGTAGCCTGTCCCGCTTTTCACAACGCATACAGTATACCACACAAATGTTCGGTTTGCAACCCCATATAGACAAATTTCTCCCGGTGTGGTATGCTGTTAACAGCAAAAACAAAGGAGAATCGCCATGCTGACCGTAGAAGTATTTCCCCATGCAACCGAAGAGACCCGGGCCATTCGCACCCGTGTTTTTATAGAAGAACAGGGCTTTGTCACCCCGCAGGAAGAGTTTGACCGTTACGACGAGGGCGGCGTGCACCTGCTGGCCCGCTGGCAGGGCGAACCCGCCGGCACGGGCCGCATGATTTACGAAGAGAATGCCGCCCCCGGCCGGGCAAAATTTGGGCGCATTGCAGTGCTGCCGCAGTACCGCCGGCACGAGGCCCACGTAGGCGCCCATGTGCTGGCCGGGCTGATTGCAGAAGCCCGCAAAGCAAGGGTACACACGGTGTATCTTTCTGCCCAGTGCCAGGCGCAGAAGTTTTACGAGCGCTGCGGTTTTGCCGCCAGCGGCCCTGTATACAACGAAAACGGCGTGCCGCACGTTTATATGGAGCTGAAATTGTAACACATGCGGACAATGTCCGCAAAAAAGCAGAGTCTGCAAAACAGGCTCTGCTTTTACGTTTTTATCAAGCTTTCACTTTCACCACGATCTTCTTCACCGTTTCGCTGCTGCCAGCCAGCATCTTCGGCTTATGCAGGTCGCTGGGGAAAAAGATGGCGTAGCTCCCCGCCTTTACATCAAAATCGGCAGTGGTCTCTGCCGGGAACACGGCAATATCGTAGGCTTCCATGTAGTTGGCATCGGCCGGGGCATCGGCGCGGTCGGCCCAGCCCATGTGCTCACAGCCTTCTGCAATGTACTGCACATCAATGTATTTGTTGTGGAACTCCACATTGGGGTTCTCTGCATCGATGGGATACACCTGCACCATGGCGTACAAATCGCTGCCCTGCAGGTCGTACCGACCCTCCGGCAGGTCTTCCTTCACCGCTTTGGCAATAAAGGCAAAGGCGGCTTCAAACAGCGGGTGGGTGCCGGTATACAAGGCGGCATTGTTCAGCGTATCGAGAATCATGCTCTCTCCCCCTTATTCGGCGTTCTCCGGTGCATCGGCGGCCATAATCTCCTTTACGGAGGTTGCCAGGCCCGCCAGGCCCTGAATATTGGACGGGATAATGATCTTCGTTGCCTTGCCGTCGGCGGCCTTTTCAAAGGCTTCCAGGCTCTTCAGCGCAATCACATGATCGTTGGGAGCGGCTTCATTCAAAAGCTTCAAAGAATCTGCCATAGCACGCTGCACGGCGAGAATAGCTTCCGCTTCACCTTCAGCTTCGCGAATCTTAGTTTCCTTCACGGCATCGGCGCGAAGAATAGCAGATTCCTTATGGCCTTCGGCAATCAGAATGGCACTGCGCTTTTCGCCTTCGGCATCCAAAATACGGGCGCGGCGCTCACGCTCGGCCTTCATCTGCTTTTCCATGGAATCCTG
>JAFYOA010000197.1 GCA_017547865.1 Clostridia bacterium | reverse complement strand
TGCTGTAAAAAAGGGAGCTCCTTTGATGGGAACTCCCTTTGAATTTTATATTTGATTTTGCGGAGCCAGGGCTTTTTGCAGCAGGTGAATGGCCCAGAAGCATACCACAATGATTGCAAAGCAAACAACCAGGTAAACAGCACTGAGAGCCGTGGGGAAGTCGAACAGGGTTTTGCAGAGAGCGACCAGCTGCGGGTGTTCGCCAAACACAGCGGAGGGACCTTCGCTGAACGCGAGAATGGCGATCAGGTTGTTCACAAAATGCATAAGTATGCTGTGGCGCAGTTTGCCGGTCATCATGTATGCATAGCCAAAGATGATGCCCATGGGGACGGTATAAACAAACTGTGGAATATTGCGGTGCCATATGCCAAACAGGAGCGCAGAGAACAACAAAGCCGGCCAAAGAGTGGCGCGCCTGGACAGAGACCGGCACATAACGCCGCGGAAGGCGATTTCTTCCCCAATGGGGGCGCAGACCAGGGAAACAAACGCCAGTATGGCGCTGGTGGCATTTTTGCGGCAGAAGCTTTGGACAAAAGAGTAAGGTGCAAAGCAATTGGACAAAAACAACGCCGCAATAGTGCCGATGTACGCAATAAGAATGAGAAAACAAATTCGTGCAGAAGAAAGCAGAAGATTGCGGGGAACATGACGGCAGCGGGTACGGCAGAGTTCCACAATTTTTGCGGCAGCGGGCGGCAGCATACAGAGAATGACAAGAACGGGAATGATCAGAACGATCATTTCTTTCAGGAAAAGATCTGCCTTGCGGGGGAAAACGATGCCTGTGTATTTTAAAACGCCGGAGCTTTGGAAATTCCAGAAAATGGAGAGAAGAACCAGAACAAAGGCAGGGATATTGTACCACAGCGGCATCCGTTTGCGGCCGGGAACAATACGGTACACGGCCTCCGGTACGGAAACGAACAGCAGATAAGCAACGAGCGGCGGCACGGCGAGAATGGTATAAAGACTGAACGAAGTGGAAACGCTTCGTCCGTTCAGCCATTCCAGAATCATGCCTTTCCAGCCGTAGTGACCTGCACCGATCGCTGCCGTCCAGATATAGCAGGCAAAATTCAGCCACAAAAGGCTGGCTGCGATGATGCCGGCCGAAGCGAAAATGCGCCCGGTGATTTTCAGTGCCTTGTTTTCCATTTTAAACCACGCTCCTTTAAACACAGTATAGCATTCCTGCAAAAAGAAAGTCAAGCGAAGAAAAATGCTGTCGGAATCCGCGCTGTATAAATCGTTTTTCTGTGCAAAGAATAGACAGTGCTTGTACGCAAATTTGCGGTAAAGGAGCCGTTTGATATGAAAAAAGCGTCTGTTCGTCCGTTCGGCCTGCAGGATAAGCTGGGCTATATGTTCGGCGATTTGGGCAACGATTTTACATTTTTGTTCTCCGGTATGTTTATGATGAAATTCTACACCGACGTGATGGGGATTTCTTCCGGCGTGGTGGGGGTGCTGATGATGCTCTCCCGCTTTGTGGATGCTTTTACCGATGTGACCATGGGCCGCATTGTAGACCGCCGCCGCCCCACCCGGGCGGGGAAGTTCCGTCCCTGGCTTCTGTATATCTGTGGGCCGGTGGCGGTGGCTTCTTTCCTTATTTTTCAAAGCGGTTTTGCCGGGCGCTCTCTGCTGTTCAAAACCGTATGGATGTTTGCCACCTATATTCTGTGGGGCAGTGTGTTTTATACCGCGGTGAACATTCCCTACGGCTCCATGGCCAGCGCTGTTTCCGATGACCCGGATCACCGCGCCAGCCTTTCCACCTTCCGCACCATTGGTTCCGTGCTGGCGGGGTTGGTAATTGGCACCGGCGTGCCCCTGGTGGCCTATGTTACGGTAGATGGAAAGCAGGTGCTTTCCGGCAGCCGGATGACAGCGGTGGCGGGGATGCTTTCTGTTCTGGCGGTGGTGTGCTACCTGCTGTGCTACCGCATGGTAACGGAACGCGTGGCTGTGCCTGCCGCACCACAGCAGGCAAAACCCGGGCAGCTGGTGCATACGGTGCTGCACAACCGCGCCTTGCTGGCGGTTATTCTTGCGGCAGTGCTGCTGCTGTTTTCGCAGCTGACCACCACCACCATGAACAACTACGTTTTTCCCAACTATTACGGCAGCGTATGGGCAATTTCCTTAATGAGTCTGCTGGGCAGCGTGGCAAGCCTTGCGGTGTGTGCGCCGCTGGCGGTGCCGCTTTCCCGTAAATTCGGCCGAAAAGAACTGGGAACAGCCGCCTGCCTTGCGTCTGCTGCGGCGTATGCTGCGGTGTTTTTTCTTCGCCCGGCAAGCGTGTGGGGATTTTTGGCCTTTGGTGTGCTGGCACACATCGGCATGGGCTTTTTCAATATGGTCATCTGGGCCTATATTACCGATGTGATCGATGACACACAGCTGCGGCTGGGCCGACGGGAGGACGGTACCATTTATTCTGTCTACTCCTTTGCCCGCAAGCTGTGGCAGGCGGCGGCCTCCGGGCTTACCGGGCTGCTGCTGGGGCTGG
>JAFYOA010000196.1 GCA_017547865.1 Clostridia bacterium | reverse complement strand
GACCGTGGGTCAGCGGGGCCGGATTGCCGTTCTCGTCGATGGTATCCGGGAAGGACATGTCTACGCTTTCGAACATGGTGAAGGTGTTGCTGGGGTTGCCGGCAACATCGCCCAGTGCGGCGAGCATATTTTCCAGTTCGGCGCTCAGGGTGTGGGCGCGGCCACGGGCAATATTGTGCATACGCTGACGATAAGTAGCCAGACGCTCATCCTGCATATAGGTCTGCAGGGTCTCTTCTGGAATGGCGAGGACTTCCGGTTCAAAGAAAGAACAAACCGTGCTGAATTTAACGAACATTTTTTCAGCTTTTGCGTTTCGTGCCTGATTTTCGGGATCGCCGTGGTCGGTAGAGAGCTTGAGGTTGGCATAAATGAATGCTTTCTCCGTTTTTTGTGCCGCGGAAGAAATCGCATTCAACGCAGCCAGCAATGCATCGGCAGAGTCACCGAGATGACCGGCGTGGGCGGAAATTGCGTCGATGCAGGCGTCTGCTTCTTTGCAGGCGGCTTCCCAGGCGGCATCGCTCTCGTAAATGTGGGTAAAGTCCCACTGGAATGCGGGACTGATCTCATTTCTGTTTTTGGCAGCCATTGGTATTACCTCCAGATTTATTTGTGTTTATTATAGCAAAATTCTGAATAAAATCAATCATCAATTTTTGTTTCTTCATAAAGCATGTATAACTTGACTTTTTTGACAGGAAAGGTATAATGTGCATGATTCATTCCTGTTTTAAGGAGGAAAAAGAAATGCATAATTACGATATTGCCGCGTATATCTGGCCGGCGTATACAAAAACAGATCCCCGTACGGATATTTTCTGGCCGGAAGGTATGGGCGAATGGCAGTCGGTGAAGAATTCTGTTTGCAAATACCCGGGCCATACCTGGCCGAGAAAGCCGTTGTGGGGTTATGTGGATGAAGCAGACCCCTATGTAATGGAAATGCAGATTGAGGCAGCGGTGGACCACGGCGTGAATGTTTTTATTTACGACTGGTACTGGTTTGATGATCGTCCGTTTTTGGAAACCTGCCTGAACGACGGTTTTTTGAAAGCCAAAAATAACCGAAAAATGAAGTTCTACCTGATGTGGGCAAACCACGATGCCAACACAGTGTGGGATATCCGTAATTCAACAAAAGATACGGTGATTTGGCGCGGAGCGGTAACGCCGGAGCAGTTTAGAAAAATCGGTCGCCGCTGGTTGGAACAGTATTTCTGCCTGCCGAATTATTACACCATTGACGGTAAACCGGTGGTGAGTATTTATGATCTTCAGAATTTGATCCTTGGTCTTGGCGGCGTGGAAAATACACGCCGTGAGTTGGCTGCGCTGCTGGAAGAAGCAATTCGCCGCGGTTTGCCCGGCATTCATTACCAGTTTATCAAATGGGGCGATCATCCCATCAATCTTTCCGGTGTGGATGGCGGTGCGCGTGCATTGCCCATGCCGCTGGTGGAAGCGCTTGGTTTCTCTTCGTTTACCAATTACCAGTATGTTCATTTTACGGATATTGACCGTACCTACAAAGAAGTGATCCCGGATGTGCTGAAAGAATGGGACAAGAATCGCGGTATGTCTTCGCTGCCGTATTTTCCGCATGTTTCTATCGGTTGGGATAACAATCCCCGATACCAGGGTTTCCACCCCGGTGTGCTGAAGGAGAACTCACCGGAAATGGTGAAGGCTGCTCTTGAAAAGGCAAAAGAATTTGCCGATCGCTGGAATACGGTGCCGCTGATCACGATCAACAGCTGGAACGAATGGACGGAAAGCAGTTATCTGCAGCCGGACGATCGTACAGGCTACGGTTATTTGCAGGCGGTAAAAGACGTATTTGGTTCTGCCCACGATTGATGCATGAAGCGGTTCG
>JAFYOA010000195.1 GCA_017547865.1 Clostridia bacterium | reverse complement strand
TCCATCACCCACACATATCTATTCGCTTGTGGGCAGGAATAGTCTGCTATTTTATTTGTTTTCGGCCAGTTCTGCGGAATCTTCCGTTTTACCGCCGAACTTATCGCTTACAGTAACCACCAAATTGGAAATCTTGTCGACGATTTCCGGCATGGTGCTGATGGCACGATCCATAGAACTGGTATAAGGCTCCACCTGCTGCACGCGCACCTGGCCGTTCTGAGAAACAATAAAAGCCACAGGCGTCACAGTGACACCCGCACCTGCGCCACCGGCAAAGTATCCTTTGGCACTGGGATGCTTGGAAGGCAGGTCGCTTCCACCGGAGGCAAAGCCATAGGCCACCTTGGAAATCGGCACCACAGTGGCACCATCCGGCAGGGTGATAGGATCACCGACTACAGTGCTCACATCCACCATTTGACGGATTTTTTCCAGCGTCGTATTCATCATACTGTCGATCGCACGTTCACTCATCGTCGTCAACCTCTTTCTTAAATTTATAAAATAACTGTATCTTGATTATTTCGCCTTGATAGATTTCTTTGTTACAGATGCTTTGGGGGGTGTGCCGACGCAGGACGATATTTGATTAGATGCGCCAAAGCACAAAAAATTAGAACAATACCCTCTTTGATTACCATAACAGGCACAATACGGAGGGAAACCGAAAAAACGCCTTCCATCTGCCCTTTTTCGTAATCCGGAACCACACTGACACGCTGGTTGCGGCAAGGCTTTACTTTACATAGAACTTCAAAAGCGGGATACACAACCGCACACATCTGCCCATATTGAACAGCGGTTTCCGCAGCATCTGCTCCTCGCACAATCAGCAAAAGATCCGCCTTCGGCATTGTAATTAGGCCTACAAGTCGACTGCCAGTATTTGTTAGCATACGGAGTAAACCGAAGAAAAACTCAAACAAACCGGAAATACCATGCGTGTCCTTTATATCCAGAATAAACTGAACAGCCGGTGGCGGTGGTTTCTTTTCTTTTTTCTTTTTGACTTTTGGTGCAGCCTTCTTTACAACTGTCTTTTTGGCAGCTGGTTTCTTCTTTTTCTTTTCTTTTGGTTTGGATTCGAGATTTAAATCGAATCCAAACCAACCGTAGCGCAGCCGAACAAACGGTTTGTTCTCGTAGAGAATATCCGCCCCCACCGGCACCGAAAGCAAAAAAATCAGCAGCACAAGAATTCCCAAAAGAATGTACAAGACGATCATTCGTCTTCCTCCTGTACATCGGGTTCAGACAGCACCACGCTGTCTTCAGCCGGGCGCGCCGGCCGCGGCAATTCTTCAAGAGCGGAAATACCAATGCAGCGCAGAAAATCGGGCGTTGTTCCGTAAAGAAGCGGTCGACCCGGAAGCTCCAAACGCCCCTTCTCCTCGATCAGTCCTTTATTCAACAAGCTTGTCATTACACCGCTGCAATCCACGCCTCGCACCTGTTCTACAAAAGAACGGGTAACAGGCTGGTTATAAGCGACAACGGCCAACACTTCCAAAGCAGCTTGCGAAAGCGGCGCATTGCGCTTTACTTCCAGCACAGCGCGCACAGCATCACCATATTCGGGAGCAGTGCTGATCTGCAAAAGATCGCCCAGCCGCAGCAAGCGCAAACCGCTCTCGGGAGCACTGTACCGTTGGTCTAAGCTTTCCAATGCAGCATTCAATTCAGACTCGTTCAACCCAAGAGTCTCTTCCAGACGTATTTTAGGCAGCGGTTCACCGCTGGCAAACAGCATAGCTTCCACAGCAGCGATTACGTTTTTGATCTCCAACGGCGATCTCCTTTCTGCAGCACGAGCGTAGGATCATCGGCTTCGCCTTCCACACGGATCCGTTTTCCTTTAATCAGCTCCAATAGTGCAAGAAAAGCGGCAACACGCTCAGAACGTGCTTTTTTCTCTTTAAATATTTGCTTATATGAAGCAACCCCGGTCTTCCACAAACGGCGCAATACAGCCACAATTTGCGAAGAAACCGATACCACCGGTGCAGATACCAGCGGAGAAAAATCTTCTTCCTCCGGGCCGTTATCGCGGCGGGCATGACCACCGGCAGAGGCAAGAGCCTCCAACAAAGCCTGCGGGTCGATCTTTCCTTCAAATACAGTTCGTTTAGGCAGCTTCATCGGTTCACGAACAAACCGGTCAAAAGAAGCCATTGTACCCAACTGCGCAGCCGTTCGCTTACAGGCTTCGTATTCGATCAACTGACCGGCAAGTTCCTGCCGCAGTTCCTGCTCTTCTTCACGACGCGGCAGCAAAGATGCGGTTTTGATCTGCACAAGGCGGGCTGCCATTTCCAAAAATTCGCTGGCAACTTCCATATCGTTGTCCTGCATTTTTTCAATCTGCGCCATATACTGCTCCAAAAGAACAGAAATAGAGATTTCAAAAATGCTGAGCTTGTTTTTTGAAAGCAGCGTCAGCAGCAAATCCAGCGGCCCTTCAAATGTCTCCAGTTTATATGATAGCTGTTCCATAAATCACAGCAACCTCAACATCCGGAACGGCAGACCGCAGATAAAATCAAGTCCCATATGAATCCAACCGGCAGCAACGCTGATCGGGCGGCTGAGCGTTCCCATCAACAGCAACAGGAGGAATACAAAGTACAACTCTCTCTGGTAGCGGTTATACAGATATGCCCAACGATACGGAAGAAAAGACGAAAGGACACGGGAACCATCCAACGGAGGGATGGGCAGCAGATTAAACACTGCCAACGAAACATTAAAACTGATATAATAGTTGATAAACAGCAAAACGTAAGACAATACCCGAAAAGCGGTTTCCGAATGGATCGGCACAAAAGCTACTACAGAATAGAAGATAAAATACCCAAGCATAGCAGCCAACACATTGGAAACAGGACCAGCCAAAGCAACCAGCGCGGAATCACGGCGAGGATTACGAAAATAACGGGCATTAACCGGTACGGGTTTGGCCCAGCCGAATCCGATGAAAATCATACACAGCGCACCCACAGGATCAAAACTGGCCATCGGGTTCAGTGTTAGTCGGCCGGCATACTCTGCCGTATGATCACCACATTTGCGCGCCATCCAGGCATGGGCAAACTCATGCAAAGGCAGGACTAGAAAAATAACAAAAAGGCAGGCCAGCACGCCGGCAAGCACATCGTAGATATCAATTGCCTGCCCGCGAAGGAGACTCATGATGGCATCTCTTAACATAAAAACATGTTCCTTTCTCAAAATATAGCGCTCAATAATAGCAAAATCTCCATGTTTTGGGGTCTCTGTATGCCTTATTATAATATAAAAGGCAAAAAAACTCAATTGATTTAAAAAAAAACTTGCATTTTCTTCCGATTTCTGCTATAGTAATACCTGTTGCTTAATCAATAATCTATCCATGCGGATATAATAAAGGAGGTGCAGACATGGCAAAGTGCGATATCTGC
>JAFYOA010000194.1 GCA_017547865.1 Clostridia bacterium | reverse complement strand
GGTAGCTTCAAAGTAGCTGCCGCTGGCGGGCTTGAGGAACAGCAGGGCGATGTCGGCATCGTGATAGTCGTCCACAATGTTCAGTTCGGGATGATCCTTGCGGACCAGAGCGGGGAAAGCATCGACGGTTTCCTTGGGGTTGCTGGCGCTGCCGGAGCGGGCCATGGCAGCCAGTTCTTCCTTGGTGTAATCGGTGCGCATCATCATTTCAACATAAATCTTCTTGCCGGCCAGTTTTTCCTGGGTGAGGGGCAGGAGATTTTCTTTGTTCTTCAGCAGAACAACGGAATTCTGGTGAGCCTTATAGGCGATTTCCTGGGTTTCCTTGGTGTTGACGATGCCGTTGGCGGCTTCTTCGTCAGCATAGGGATTTTCGAACAGACCCAGCAGGAAGAGTTCCTTCAGCAGACGGGTCAGAGCGGCATCCACGGTGGCCATATCCACCAGGTCGGTCTTCATGGCTTCCAGGAAGGTGGAAGGATCGGATTCACCGGAGACCATATCGGTACCGGCCTTCAGCACGCGGGCAGCACGGCCGGGACGGCTGTACTCTTCGGCACCCCAGGCCATGCCGGCCATAACGCCGGTGTCGGAGTTCACGATGCCATCGAAGCCCAGCTGGCCACGGAGGAAATCGGTAATGAACTGCTTATTGTAAGCAAAAGCGATTTCGGTATCGAACTGATCCACGCCGTTCTGCGGGAAAGCAGACTTGCTGTTGGAAGGAATAGCATAATAAGGCATGATGGAGGAAGTACCGGCTGCAATGGAAGCCTTGAAGGGCGGCAGGTGGTACTTTTCCATGCTGTTGGGGGTAGCGTAGCAGTTGAACTTACCCTCTTTATAGTGGGGGTCAAAGCCGTTTTCACGGGCGCCGCCGCCGGGGAAATGCTTGGTGGTCATGGCGATGCTGTCTTCGCTCAGCGCTTCGCCCTGGGTGCCCTTGATCACGCGGGGCATAATGTCGCAGATCAGGTCGGGATGTTCGCCAAAGGTACCATAGGTACGGAACCAGCGGGGGTCGGTGGCGGTATCGGCCATGTACATGTAACCCTTGCGGATGTTGGTGGCCAGGAATTCATCGTGGACGATCTTGGCAAACTTTTCGATCATGTCCATATCGCGGCCGGCGGCCAGGCCCAGGGTGCCGGGGAAGGTGGTGAACTTATTGGTTTCATCTTCCACGCTGTAGCGCACGTCGGCACTTTCGTTCTTGGAGTTGGAAGCCACGATGCAGGGAATGCCCAGACGGGTGCTTTCGCACACTTCTTCCAGAGCGTTGACCCACTTGGCCATTTCCTTGGGCTCGGCGTTTTCACGCACAATGATATGACGCTGGTGACGGGTAGCCAGCTGATAAGTGGTGGGGAAAACTTCCTTGCGGGCGCCGCGCATCATGGTAACTTCATGCTTTTCATGCAGAACGCCGTTGTGGCTGGAAGGAGCATCGGGCTTGGAAGAGATACCCATGGCGATATCGCTGATGATAAACATACCGGCCTTTTCTTCCATGGTCATCTTGGAGACCAGGTCAGCGGCACGCTCTTCCACCGGCAGACGCCAGTCTTCATAAGCATCCAGAACGCCGTTACCGTTCAGGTCTTTAAACTGCAGACCATCGACTTCGATGATCTTTTTGTTTTTTGCAACAATTTTCTTCTGTTCCATTGTTTGCACCTCTCTGTTTTTTACTCTGGGGGGTGGAACCCTGCTGACCGCAGGATGCGCATTATGAATATAAATAATAACTAAATTATAACATATATAGGGACAATGTCAACCGTGCAACATATACAAATCGCTACCGGGTGGTCTTTGTGTATGTTGCCCATAGTTTTTTCAAACAAAAAGAGCCCTGCTTTTCAGCAGAGCTCTTCGCTTTTAATGGAAGAAAGAAAGGAACAGGAACCCGGCACCCAGCATTGCTCCCAATGCCAGCAGGCACGGAAGGAAGATGGTGACAAAGCCGGAAACCAGCATGGCGAAAATATCGCCGCGTTCCACTTCTTTGGAAAGATCCGGTTCTTCCCGTTCGGCCAGATATTCTGCACGGGGATCCTGGGGATCGATTTTTTGCTCTTTCTCCCATTGAATCGCGCGGTCCAGCTTATCTTTAAAAACCAAGGACGAACCTCCTTTCAATACAGCGCAAATCAGTTGTTTTCAGCGCCATCCAGCAGCGGGTGATGGCAGGCCACAAAGTGGTTGGGAGCCATTTCTTTCCACTCCGGCACCACCTGGGTGCAGATCTCGGTGCAATAACGGCAGCGAGTGTGGAACTTACAACCCTTGGGCGGGTTCACCGGGCTGGGAATATCACCTTCCAGGATCTGCAGCTCTTTGCTGGCATCCGGGTCGGTGGTGGGAATGGCGGCAATCAGAGCCTGGGTGTACGGATGGATGGGCTTGGAGAAGATGTCCTCGGAGGAGGCCAGTTCCACCATGTTGCCCAGGTACATAACACCGATACGGT
>JAFYOA010000193.1 GCA_017547865.1 Clostridia bacterium | reverse complement strand
CTTACTTCTCCGACGCACAGCGCCAGGCCACCAAGGACGCCGGCAAGATCGCCGGCCTGGAGGTCAAGCGTATCATCAACGAGCCTACCGCTGCGGCGCTGGCTTACGGCATCGATAAAGAGGCCGAGCAGAAGATTATGGTCTACGACCTGGGCGGCGGTACCTTCGACGTTTCCATCATCGAAATGGGCGACGGCGTGCAGGAAGTTCTGGCCACCGCCGGTAACAACCGCCTGGGCGGCGACGACTTCGACCAGAAGATCGTGGACTGGATGCTGGCCGGCTTTAAGGCCGAAAACGGCATTGACCTGAAGAACGACAAGATGGCCATGCAGCGCCTGAAGGAAGCCGCCGAAAAAGCCAAGATCGAGCTTTCCGGCATGACCACCGCTTCCATCAACCTGCCCTTCATCACCGCCGATGCCACCGGCCCCAAGCACCTGGATATGACCCTGACCCGCGCTAAGTTCGACGACCTGACCAAGGACCTGGTGGAAATGACCATGGGCCCCGTGCGCCAGGCTCTCTCCGATGCTGATCTGAAGATCGGCGATATCAGCAAGGTTCTCATGGTGGGCGGTTCTTCCCGTATTCCCGCCGTGCAGGAAGCCGTGAAGAAGTTCATCGGCAAGGATCCCTTCAAGGGCATTAACCCCGACGAATGCGTTGCCATCGGCGCTGCTCTGCAGGCCGGTGTTCTGGGCGGCGAAGTGCAGGGCCTGCTGCTGCTGGACGTTACTCCCCTCTCTCTGGGTGTAGAGACCATGGGCGGCATTATGACCCGCGTGATCGAGCGCAACACCACCATTCCGAAGAAGCAGAGCCAGATCTTCTCCACCGCTGCCGATGGCCAGACCCAGGTACAGATCAACGTGCTGCAGGGTGAGCGTGAATTCGCCCGCGATAACAAGCAGCTGGGCCTGTTCACTCTGGATGGCATCGCTCCCGCTCCCCGCGGCATTCCTCAGATCGAAGTCACCTTCGATATCGACGCCAACGGCATCGTAAATGTTTCTGCCAAGGACCTGGGCACCGGCAAGGAACAGCACATCACCATCAGCTCTTCCTCCAACATGAGCAAGGAAGACATTGACGCCGCTGTGAAGGCTGCCGAACAGTTCGCTGCCGAAGACAAGAAGCGCCGCGAAGAAGTGGAAGCCAAGAACACCGCCGAAAATATGTGCTACCAGGCCGAAAAGCTGGTGAACGAGAACGGCGACAAGCTGGATGAAAACGATAAGTCCAATGTGAACGCCAAGGTGGCCGCCCTGAAGGAAGCCATTAACAACGGCACTCTGGATACCATCAAGGCTGCTCAGGATGAACTGGAAAAGGCTGTGTACGCTGTAAGCGAAAAGCTCTACAAGAACGCTGCTCCCCAGGGCGATCCCAACGCTGCCGGCCCCCAGGGCAACCCGGGCGACAACGGCAACGTGTACGACGCCGATTTTAAAGATGTCGACTGATTCGACGAATAACTGAATTTTCGCAGGGGCCTGCAGTTTGCGGCCCCTGTATTTCCGGTTTTAGGAGTGAACCACATTGGCACAGGAAAAAAGGGATTATTACGAGGTACTGGGCGTTCAAAAGGGCGCCGGCGATGATGAGATAAAAAAAGCTTACCGCCGCCTGGCTAAGCAGTACCACCCGGACCTTCACCCGGGCGATAAGGAAGCGGAAGAAAAATTTAAAGAAGTAAACGAAGCCTACGATGTTCTGCGGGATACGGATAAGCGTTCCCGCTACGACCAGTTTGGCTTTGCCGGCGTGGACCCCAACTTTGGCGGCGGTGCAGGCGGCGGAGACCCGTTTGGCGGCGGCTTCGATGTAAGTGATATTTTCGACAGTTTCTTTGGTGGTGGTTTTGGCGGCGGAAGACGCTCCAACCCCAATGCACCCCGCCGCGGCAGCGATATTGAGACCACGGTGGTGGTTTCTTTTGAAGAAGCTGCCAAGGGCTGCCGCAAAGAGATCACGTTCCAGCAGATTGAGACCTGCGACGAATGCCACGGCAGCGGCGCCGCCGAAGGCAGTTCCCCCAAGACCTGCCCCCAGTGCGGCGGTTCCGGTCAGGTGCGCATTAACCAGCGCACGCCTTTCGGCATGATGCAGACTTCTCATAGCTGCGACCGTTGCAACGGCAAAGGCAAAATTATTGAAAACCCCTGCAAAAAGTGCGATGGCACCGGCCGTGTTCGCCGCCGTCACACCGTAGAGATCAACATTCCTTCCGGTGTGGACAACGACGATATTCTGAATGTGCCCGGCAAGGGCAATGTGGGCCTCAACGGCGGTCCTTCCGGCGATCTGCATGTGTACATCAGCGTGCGCCCGCACGAGATTTTTGAGCGGCGCGGCAACGATGTGTGGTGCGAACTGCCCATTACCTTTGTGCAGGCCTGCCTGGGCGCAGAAGTCACCGTGCCCACGCTGGACGGCCGCGTGCAGTACAGCATTCACGAGGGCACCCAGCCCGGCGATGTGTTCAAGCTGAAGGGAAAGGGTATTTCCCGCGGGGGACGCAGCCGTGGTGACCAGTATGTGCAGGTTTCCATTGAAGTGCCGAAGAATCTTTCCAATAAACAGAAAGAAGCCCTGCGCGCCTTTGATGAACTGACCGAGGAAAAGAACTACCAGAAGAGCAAGAGCTTTTTCTCTAAGCTGAAAGACCTGTTTGGCGACGATAAATAAAAACGAAGACACTTTTCTGAAAAGAAGAGTGTCTTTTTATGTTTGCTTGCTGCTGATTGGCAGAAGCTGCACGACATAAAAGCTTTGTCAACTTTCTCAAGCATCCACTGCGTGGGATGCGAGTTGCAGGGTTGTTAGGGCGGAGCCCTGACCCGTGCTCCGCAGAGCGCGGAATCCCTTTGCCTGAGAAGCGCTCGGGGAAGGGTGAATCTGAAGTTCGCGCAAGCGCGACCTTCTGTGCAAGTTTGCGTGTAACGCAAACTTGAAAGGGAGAAAGCTTGCTTTCGACCGAACCTGCAAGAGAGGGACTCCCCTTAGGAATCCCTCCACCGCGCAAGCGCGGTCCCCTCTCCTTCGCACCCCACACAGTGCGTTGGGGTATAGATTCTGCCATTTACACCTTTCCCTCAATAGGAAGGCAAATATTAAAATAAACAAAAGAAAAGAGCTATTCCAACCAGCGGAATAGCTCTTGTTTTGTTTGTGCAGTTTTGTAAGTATTTCACTTATATCCGGTTATGTTCGTTTGTTTGCCTGTTTGGCAATGGCAGCGGAAGTTTTCATCTTCTCTTTACTGCGGTGGATATAAGTGCCAAAGTTCCTTGTTTCGGCGCCATCGCCGTTTGAAGGGCTTTGGTGCCTACTTACAGAATGAGTAGTCTTTGCCTCATACACAACTCCTCATTTATTTGGCTTTTCTATGTTTGGCCCCTCCGGCTTTCGCTTTGGGACCGGCTCAATGCTCCAGCAGAATCCTTTTCATAGCTTTTTACCTTGTTATCGGGTCGTATGATTCGGATCGATTTCTTGGCTTCCGCAGCTTCTCAGCATTGTCCGCCCGGAAGCCGGATTAATATTCCAGCAGAATCCTTTTCATAGTTTTTACCTTTATAACCAGTTGTTTGTTATGATTCGGATCGTTTTGCAGCCCCTCATTGCAGTTCATTCGCTCTTTGGGGCCTGTTTACGGTTTGAATAGAATCCTTTTCATATTTTTCTTCCTGTCTTAGTGAAGTCAGATCATTTTTTGGCCCCGCCGACAGTTCATTCGCTTTGGGGCCTGCTTAATATTCCAGCAGGATCTTTTTCATTGCTTTTCCCTTCAGCATCAGGTTTATGATTCGGATCTGTTCTTTGGTCCCTCTGTTTTTCACTTTGGGACCGGTTTAGAATTCCAGCAGAATTTCCTTCATTTGGATCTACAACCTTTTTATTCTATTTTTATTTTGCCTTTTGTTTATT
>JAFYOA010000192.1 GCA_017547865.1 Clostridia bacterium | reverse complement strand
GATATTTTCGTTGCCAACGAACTGGAAAATGCCGAAGGGACATACCCCTGGCCCCAAAACGTGTGGTTCCCGGGGATTCAGGTGATGGCAGCCCGCAGGGAAGAGGGCAGCTGCAAGGGTTTGTATCTTTCTGCCAAGGGCGGTACCAACGGCGAAAGCCACAACCACAATGACGTGGGTGCCTTTGTGGTATATTGCGACGGCAAGCCCGCTATCATCGATATCGGTACCGGCGAGTACACCAAGCAGACGTTCAGCGCCGGACGATACGAGATCCCGCAGATCAATTCCTATTACCACAATCTTCCCATCATTGGCGGGGAGGGGCAGCTGCCCGGCGTGCAGTACACGGCACAGGATGTGACCTACACCTGCGATGAAATGCGTGTGGATTTCGGCGTGGAGCTTCGGGGTGTATACCCGGAGAGCGCCGGTGTGGAAAGCTGGAAGCGTTCGTTTTTGTATGACCGCGCTGCCGGGGCCGTGACCGTAGCCGATGACTTTGCCCTGACGGAAGAGAAAGACGTGCAGCTGGTGCTTATCACGAAGCCGGAGCCTGTTTTTGCCCCCGGTGAAATGACCCTGGTGCTGGACGAAGAAAGCACGGTGACCGCCAGCTTTGATCCGACATGGGTGCCTGCCACCGAATTCTTCCCCACCGGACACGATGCCAACCTGACAAAAAGCTGGGGAACCGACGGTGTGTACCGCACGGTGTTCACCCTGCCCGGCAAGGTGAAGAGCGGCAGCCATGCTTTTATCATCCGCAAAAAGTAATTTCTATCGAACACCCGTGGATTTGGTATCTGCGGGTGTTTTTTATGTGTAAATTGATTGTAAATGTGTTAAAAAAAACCGGCAAATTGGAAATTTTGTCTTGACTTTCTCCTCCCGATGTGCGATATTCATCTTGTATGGAAATATACCTCTGCTCTGCTCTTTCGGCAGAAGCAGGGTGACCTTCAAAGGAGGATTTTATTATGTTTGAAGCTTATACCACCGGTTTAAAGAAGAAGCTGGTTCCCCGCAAATCTTTTAAGCCGTTTCCTACATTTAAAGATCACGGCGAATGGAAGGGCCTGGACGAAGCTTTCCGTCAGTTCCTGATCCGCCGCGGCGAAGAGTACCTTGGCTACGGCTGGCCCACCACCCTGGCCAGCGTGTATATGGATTTTTACAGAAACGGCAACCGCACCCGTTACGAGAATATTATTTTCAACCAGCGCCGCCTGCCCCTGCAGTATCTTGTGGTGGCCGAATGCCTGGAAGGCGAAGGCCGCTTTATCGACGATATCATCAACGGCGTGTGGGCTACCCTGGATGAAGCTACCTGGGTCATCCCTGCTCACAACAGCCAGTTCTCCGTAAAGGAAGACCTGCCCCGTCCGCTGCCGGATACGGAAGACCCGGACAACGTGTACATCGACCTGTTTTCTGCCGAATGCGGCGCCGTGATCGCCTGGGTGTATTACATTATGGGCGACCGTCTGGGTGAAGAAGCTCCGCAGATCCCCGCCCGTATGCTGGGCGAACTGAACCGCCGCATCTTCAAGCCCTTCCTGCTGCACGACGGCTTTGGCTGGATGGGTCTGAAGGGCCAGGTGGTGAATAACTGGAATCCCTGGATCATTTCCAACCTGATGACTGCGGCCGCCTTTGCCAGCCAGGATGAAGACCAGCGCGCTGCCGTAATGGAAAAGTGCCTGCTGTGCCTGGAAAACTTTGTGAAGGTCTATGCTCCCGACGGCGGCTGCGACGAAGGCCCCGGCTACTGGAACGCCGCCGGTGCTTCCATGTTCGACTGCCTGGATGTGCTGTACGATGTGACCGACGGTAAGGTTGACTTTATGAAGGACGATCTGGTGCGCAATATGTGCTCTTACATTTACAAGATGCACATCAGCGGCAAGTACTTCGTGAACTACGCCGATGCCCACGCCACCATTTATCCCGATGCCTCTGTGATTTACCTGATGGGTAAGCGCACCGGCGACAAGAACCTGGTGAAGATGGGCGTGCATGCCTATAATGTGCAGAAAGACATGGGTCGTGTGTGGGATCTGAATGGCTGCGGCTGCCAGATGTACCGCCGGATGAAGAAGATCTTTGCGGATAAGCAGATCATGAAAGAGCACGACAGCGGTTACCCTTATGTGAAGGATGTTTGGTTCCCGGGCATTCAGGTGATGGCGGCCCGTATGGAAGAGGGCAGCGACAAGGGCCTGTATCTCTCCGCCAAGGGCGGCTGCAACGGCGAAAGCCACAACCACAACGACGTGGGTTCTTTCGTGATCTATACCGACGGTAAGCCGGCCATCATTGATATCGGTACCGGCGTGTACGAAAAGAAGACCTTCAGCGATGAGCGTTACGAGATTCTGCAGATGCAGTCCAATTACCACAACCTGCCCATGATCAGCGGTGTGGGCCAGCAGCCCGGTGTGGAATTCGCAGCCAAGAAGGTGGATTACCACTGCGAAAAGAACCTGACCACCTTTACCCTGAACATTAAGGACGCCTACGGAGAAGACACGGGCATCCATTCCTGGCAGCGGTTCTTTACTTACGACCGCAAAGCCGGTACGGTTACCGTGGCGGATGATTTTAGCCTGGATGTGCCCCAGAACATTGAATTTGTGCTGATGACCCCCGTGCGCCCCACCTTCACCAACGATAAGATGACCGTGACCGTGGACGGCACCCAGACTGTGGCGGAGTTCGATCCCATCCTCACCCCGCGTGTGGAAGTGTTCGATACCCATGGCGATGCCAACCTGATGGAAACCTGGGGCGAGCGTGCCTACCGCACGGTGTTCAGCCTGCCGGAAGCCGTGACCGAAGGCGGCTTCAAGTTCGTGTTCTATAAAAAATAACCCGGATAACAGCCGCAGTATGGCGGCTTTAAGGAGTGTATTGTATGTTCTACCTGTTTGAAAATTACTATTCCCCCGAAAACGTAGCCAAGACCCTGGTGCCCCAGACTGCGTTTGCACCGTATCCTAAGTCCGGTGAGCCCAACACCCTCACCGAAGCCCAGAAGAAGACCATGATCGCCGCGGGCGAAGAGTACCTGGGCTACGGCTGGCCGGTGGCCACCGCCATGGATTACACCAAGTTCATTTACGGCGGCACCCGCGTGCCCTACGAAATGACCAACTATGCCAACCGCCGCCGCGCGCTGTCTTACCTGGTGGATGCGGAATATGCCGAGCAGAAGGGCCGTTTCATTGAGGATATCATCAACGGTGTGTGGGCCATTATGGACGAAGCCACCTGGGTCGTTCCCGCCCACAACGATGGCCACGAGCTGCCGGATTTCGATAAGCCCGCCATCATCGACCTGTTCTCTGCCGGTACCGCCGGTATGATGGCCGATATCTACTATCTGTTCAAAGAGCAGATCGATGCCGTTTCCCCGCTGATCCTCCGCCGTTTGGAGATCGTGATGGAAGAGCGCATCTTTGCTCCCTTTATGCAGAACCTGTACTGGTGGTCCGGTTCTGCCGGCCGCAAGACTAACAACTGGAACCCCTGGATTCTCTCCAACATTCTCACCTGCTTTGGTTTGATGTGCAAAGACGAGCCCCGCCGTGCTGCGGCCGTGGCCCGCTGTGCCTGGATGCTGGATAACTTCCTGGGTGAGTATACCATCGACGGCGGCTGCGACGAAGGCCCCAGCTATTGGGGTGCTGCCGGTGCCGCTATGTTCGATTGCCTGTGCGCCATGAGCGACCTGACCGGCGGTACTTTCGACACCTTCTTCGATGAACTGCTCATCAAGAACATTGGTCGCTATATTTACCGTGCCCACATTGCCGGCCCCTACTTCACCAACTATGCCGATGCCCCCAAGAAGTTCCGCGCTTCCGGCGATTTGATCTACCGCTACGGCAAGAAGATCAAGGATCAGGCTATGATCGATCTGGGCGTGGCCCTGTACAACCAGTACAAGAAGGAAGACGAAGCTGCCGGCATCACCGCTGCCATCGTTCCCAATGTGCATCATCATTATCGCCACATGACCGCCATTCTTTCCTTTGCGGAACTGGATACCGCCAAGGACAACGGCCTCCCGCTGCTGGAGAACGTGTTTATCGACGGCATTGAGGTGCCGGAAGTTCTTGAGGGTGGCGCTGAACGGGTCGAGATTACGGTCAATGTTGACCTGGAAGAAGGTCTCGTCCCGAATGGCGTGAAGATTCTCGGTTGGAACGGCATCAGCGG
>JAFYOA010000191.1 GCA_017547865.1 Clostridia bacterium | reverse complement strand
ATCTTGGAAAGGCGCGTACCGGCATTGCCGCCTGTGACCCCGGCGAAATGCTGGCTTCTCCCGTTACGGTGATTGAAGAGTGGAACCGGGACAAGCTGTGCGAGAAAATCTGCACCATTGCCAAAGAGCGCAAAGCGCAGCAGCTGGTGCTGGGCCTGCCGAAAAATATGGACGGCAGCGAGGGCGAAAGCGCCCTGGGCGCCCGGGAATTCGGTGCCAAACTGGCAGAAGCTTCCGGTCTGCCCCTGGATTTTCAGGATGAACGGGGCACCACGGTGACCGCCCACAGTTTTTTGAACGAAACAAACACCCGCGGCAAAAAGCGCAAAGCGGTGGTGGATGCCGTGGCCGCGGTGATTATTCTGGAAAATTACCTGCAGCGCCGCCGCCTGCAGAAATAAGGAGAATTACCATGCCGAAACTGTATGTGATCACAGCCCCGCCCGGTGCGGGTAAATCTACCGTTTCTGCCCTTTTGGCGGAACAGCTGGAGCGCTCTGTGGTGATTGAGGGCGACTGGGTGTATCACCTGGTGGTGGGCGGCTATGTGGCCCCCTGGCTTCCCGGCAACCACAGGGAGTTCTTTTGGAAAAATGTAGTCTCTCTGGCGCGCAACAGCCTGCAGGAGGGCTACGATGTGGTGTTCAACTATGTGGTTACGCCCAAAGATATTCCCATGCTGCAGAGGGAACTGGGCGAGCTGACTCTGGCTGTGCTGCTGCCCAGTGTGGAAGAACTGGTGCGCCGGGATAACCTGCGCCCGGAGGACTGCCGGATGGGCGAGCGCTGCTGCGTGGTACATGCGGAATTCCAGAAGCATGTCTTCCCGGAGGGCTGCGTGCTGTGTACCGATGGCGAAACCCCGGAGGAAACCACACTGCGGGTGAAAAATCTGCCTGTGTGCCCGTCATTATAAGGCGAAAATGCGCATAGAAAATCCCGGGATTTGTTTATCTTTACAAAAATAAAAAAATTCACATTTCTTTTATACATTTTGCGGAATCTGTGCTATAATTATAGAAGTTTTTGAGCCGCAGACACGATGTATCGTGCGGTACGGCAGAAGAATAAAAGAGAAGTGTGTGGAGGTTAATCGTTATGAAGTGCAAGTCTTTCCATTTTACTAAGAGCGGCGTTGCTCAGCCCATCGCTGCCGAGCTCGGCCGTGTGTTCCAGGGCGTTTGCGACAAGATTCCCCCGGCATATCCCAGCGAAAACGAAAAGTGCGTTTTCATCGGTGTTGAAATGGGCGGCAAGCTGCCTGCTCCTGTGGAAGCCTTCTGCAAGGATCTGGAGCCCCGTCGTACCCAGAACGTTGCTTTCTACGTGATCAACAGCGCCGGCGATACCGCTGGTCTGGCCGGCATCACCGAGACCCTGAAGAAGAACGGCGTCAACGTGTGCGAGCCCATCGGCGTTGCCATCAAGGGCGGCCTCTTCAAGAAGCCCGTTGCTACCCCTGCTGACATCGAAAAGGTTCTGGCCTGGGCCAAGAACATCGAGCAGACCATCTGATTTTTTCTGTGAATTGCACCTGCGTATCTTTGTGGTACGCAGGTGTTTTTTTATTTGCACCAAATTTTCCGCCTATTATTTGTGCATCATTTTTGGTAGTTTTTGTTGGCTTTGGGTGCCCGGTGTGCTATATTTACATTGAACGGCCGCTTGCGGCCAAGATGGGAGGAAATACAAATGTTGGAAGCTTATTATACCGGAATGAAAGAAAGACTCGCGGCCCCTAAGGATATCTATCCTTTCCCCAAGTACGAAGACCGTGCCGGATGGGAAAAACTGCCCCAAAAGCAGCGTGAAATGCTGATTCGCCGCGGCGAAAAGTATTTGAATTACACCTGGCCGGTGGCCCCCGCTACGGCCTATATGGATTTTTACAGAAACGGCAACCGTACCCGCCACCAGGATATTATGGTGCTTGGCCGCCGCATTCCGCTGCTTTCTTTGGCTTTGGCAGAATGCTGCGAAGGCAAGGGTCGCTTCATCGATGATATCATCAACGGCGCCTGGACCACCATGGAAGAAAGCACCTGGGTGCAGCCTGCCCACAACAACCATTACTCCAATAAGAACGATCTGCCCCGCCCGCTGGTGGATACGGAAGACCCGGACAACGTGTACATCGATCTGTTCGTTGCCCGCACCGGCGCCATCATTGCCTGGCTGTGGTATACCCTGGGTGAGCGTCTGGGACAGGAAGCCCCGCAGATCCCCGCCCGTATGCTGGGCGAACTGCAGCGCCGCGTGATCCATCCGTTCCTGCTGCACACAGAGTTTGGCTGGATGGGCTACCACGGCAAGCCGGTGAACAACTGGAATCCCTGGATCATTTCGAATGTTCTGACCGTGGCGGCTTTGGCCTGCCCCAATGAAGACACCCGTGTGGCGCTGGTGGAAAAGGCCATGGTCTGCGTGGATCGCTTTGCAAAATCTTATGCCCCGGACGGCGGCTGCGACGAAGGCCCCGGCTACTGGAACCACGCCGGCGGCTGCTATTTTGACTGCATGGATGTGCTGTATGACCTGACCGGCGGCAATGCGAATCTTTTTGAGGATGAACTGCTGCACAATATGTGTGCCTACGAGTACAGAGTGCATATTGCCGACAGTTACTTTGTAAACTACGCCGATGCCAAGGTGAAGAACCACCCGCAGGGCCCCCTGCTGTACCGCATGGGCCAGATGACCCACGACGAAGATATGAAGAAGTTCGGCCTGGCGGAATTCCAGCAGCAGACAGAACTTTTTGGCGAAGAAGAGCGGCTGAATATGGAGCAGGTAATGCAGGTTATTTACCGCGCCATAAAGCTGCTGTTCGTTGAAGAAGAAATGGCAGCTGCCCCCAAAACGGACTTCCCCGCCGTGCGGGATGCCTGGTTCCCGGGGATTCAGGTGTTTACCGCCAGAGCGACCGGCGGCACCGATGAGGGCCTGTACCTTTCTGCCAAGGGCGGCCACAACGATGAAAGCCACAACCACAATGACGTGGGCAGCTTTGTGCTGTTCTGCAACGGCAAGCCCGCGGTGATCGATATCGGTACGGCTGTGTACGAGAAGAAGACCTTCAGTGCGCAGCGGTATGAGATTCCTCAGATGCAGTCCAATTACCACAATCTGCCCATGGTGAACGGCCTGGGCCAGCTGGCCGGCGAAGAATTTGCCGCCAAGGATGTGGAATACACCTGTACCGATGCAATGGTGAAGTTTGCGGCAGAACTGTGCGCCGCTTACCCTGCCGAAGCCGGTGTGAACAGCTGGAAGCGCGGCTATGTGTTTGACCGTGCAGCCAATACCGTGACCGTGACCGATGATTTTGACCTGAAGGAAGAAAGCACGGTGCAGCTGGTGCTGGTTACGGCGGTGAAACCTGCCTTTGCACAGGGCGAACTGACCCTGGAACTGGGTGACGGCGCGGTTGTAAAAGCGAACTTTGACCCGGCATGGCAGCCGGAAACGGAGTTCTTCCCCACGGCACAGGATGTCAGCCTGACCAACAGCTGGGGCCCGGAAGGTGTGTACCGCAATGTATTTACCCTGAACGGTAAGGCAAAGGCCGGCAGCCATACATTTGTGTTCTGCAAAAAATAAGGAGTAACCGCTATGTTTGAAAAGCATCATCGGGGTTTGGCAGAATATTTGCTTCCAGTTGAAATTTTCCGGCCCTTCCCCAAGTACGAAGACCGTACCGGTTGGGAGACACTGGGAGAAGAACTGCGGGCTTATATGATCCAAAAGGGTGAAGAGTACCTGGGCTACGGGTGGCCCACGCCCTTGGCCAGCGTGTATATGGATTTTGCCCGTAACGGCAACCGCAGCCGCTATGAACATATCGATTTTAATCAGCGCCGTCTGCCGCTGCTGCAGCTTGTTATTGCGGAATGCTGCGAGGGCAAGGGCCGGTTTATCGATGATATCATCAATGGCGTGTGGACTACGCTGGATGAGGCTACCTGGATTGTACCCTGCCACAACTTTATGTTTGCGCTGAAAGGGGACGAACCGCCGCTGCCGGATACGGAAGATCCGGATGGGATCGATATCGATCTGTTCTCCGCGGAGTGCGGCGCGGTGATCGCCTGGGTGTACTATCTGCTGGGTGAGCGCCTGGGGCAGGAGGCTCCGCAGATTCCCGCCCGCATGCTGGGGGAACTGCAGCGCCGCATTTTCCATCCCTTCCTGCTGCATAATCTGCCCTGGATGGGCCTGGAAGGGCAGAACGTGGACAACTGGAACCCCTGGATCCTTTCCAACGTGATGACCGCGGCGGCGTTTGCCTGCCGTGATGAAGAGAAGCGTACCGCTATTTTTGAAAAAAGCCTGGTATCTCTCGAGAGCTTTGTGCGTTATTATACCCCGGACGGCGGCTGTGACGAAGGCCCCGGCTATTGGGGTGCTGCCGGGGCGGCGATGTTCGACGCGCTGGACGTGCTGTACGACGTGACCGGCGGCAGAGTGGATTACCTGAAGGAAGACCTGATGCGCAATATGTGTGCCTACATTTATAAGGTGCACATCAGCGATCGCTATTATGTGAACTGCGCCGACAACACCAGCAAGATCGACCCGGTGGCCTCTGTGGTTTACCGCATGGGCAAACGCACCGGAGACGAAAACCTGGTGAAGATGGGTGCAAAGCTGTTCCGGGAACAGAACAAGCGGGGTGGTTCCAACCGGGGGTTGGATGGCTGCGGCTGCCACATTTACCGTACCACCCAAATGCTGCTGGTGGATCGGGAACTGACCGAAGCGGAAGAGACCGGCTATCCTATGGTGCGGGATGTATGGTTCCCGGGCATTCAGCTGATGGCTGCCCGCGCAGAGGAGGGGACCGATCGTGGACTGTATCTTTCTGCCAAAGCCGGCCACAACGATGAGTGCCACAACCACAACGACGTGGGTACCTTTGTACTGTACTGCGACGGTAAGCCGGTGGTCATCGATATAGGCACCGCCGTGTACGTGAAAGATACCTTTACCGACCGCCGGTATACGATTAAACAGATGCGTTCGGAATACCACAACCTGCCCATCGTGGGCGGCGTGGGGCAGAAGGACGGCCGCAGTTTTGCCGCTGCGGGGACCACCTATGCCTGTACCGACGATAAGGTGGCTTTTGGGACCGACATTGCCGGAGCGTACCCCGCCGAAGCCGGTGTGAACAGTTGGCAGCGCGGTTATGTGTTCGACCGCACCGCCGGTACGGTGAGCGTGACCGACGACTTTGCGCTGAATGAAGCCAAAGAAGTACAGCTGGTGCTGATGACCACGGTTAAACCTGTGTTTGCGCCGGGGAAGATGATTCTGACTATCGACGAAAATACAGCGGTTACGGCGGATTTTGACCCGCAGCTGACCCCTGCGACGGAGCTTTTCCCCACCGCCTGGGATGCCAGCCTGACCCGCAGTTGGGGCGAAGAGGGCTTGTACCGTACGGTGTTTACCCTGCCCGGCAAGGTGAAGAGCGGCAGCCATACCTTTACATTTGTTAAGAAATAAAGCCGGAGGTGCTTTATGTTTGAACAATACCGTGAAAATATCAAAGATTTGCTGATTCCCCTGAACGAGTTCAAGCCTTTCCCTCAGTACGAAGACCGTGCCGGATGGGAAGCAATGAGCGATGAATTCCGCGCCCATATGATTCAAAAGGGTGAGGAATACCTGGGCTATGGCTGGCCTACCACCCTGGCCAGCGTGTACATGGATTTTTACCGTAACGGCAACCGCAGCCGCTATGAGGATATTGTTTTCAATCAGCGCCGCCGCCCGCTGATGTACCTGGTGCTGGCGGAATGCTGCGAAGGCAAGGGACGTTTTATCGATGATATTATCAACGGCGTTTGGGTCACGCTGGACGAGGCTACGTGGATCATTCCTGCCAGCAATCCCACCCGTTTTGGGGAGTTCGGTGATACGAACCACGCTCTGCCCTACACGCAGGAGCCGGAAAAGTTCTTCCTGGAGCTGTTCACCGGCGAGTGCGCCGGCCAGATGGCCATGATCTACTATCTCATCGGCAAACGGCTTGGGGAGGAAACTCCCCAGATCCCCCACCGTATGCTGGGCGAGATTGAACGCCGGGCATTGCGGCCTTTCCTGACCCATGATCATTTCTGGTGGATGGGTCTGCAGGGGCAGTTCATCAACAACTGGAACCCCTGGATCATTTCCAACGTGATGACCATGGCGGGCTTTGCCTGTCCGGATGAAGAGGAGCGGGCGGAGATTTTCGCCAAGTGCCTGCTGTGCCTGGAACAGTTTGTGAAAATTTATGCTCCCGACGGCGGCTGCGACGAAGGCCCCAACTACTGGGGCGCGGCCGGTGCGGCGCTGTTCAATGCGCTGGAGATCCTTTACGATGTGACCGGCGGAAAGGCCAGCTACCGTGGCAACGAGCTGATCAACAACATGTGCACCTACATTTACAAGGTGCACATCAGCGGCGATTACTACGTGGATAACGCCGACTGCCCGGCCAAGGTGTTCCCCTCGGCCACCACCATTTTCCGCATGGGCAAGTTCACTGGCGATGAAAAGTTGATGCAGCATGGCGTGACCACCTATGCCCGTCACAAAGCGGGCGGCATGGTGTGGGACGTTGGTACCTCCAACATGTACATTTATGGGCGGATCAGCGGCTTCTTCGCCGTAAATGAGATCGAAGCGCAGGCCGATGCGAGCTTCCCCCTGACCCGGGACACCTGGTTCCCGGGCATTCAGGTGCTGGCCTCCCGCATGGAAGAGGGCAGCGACAAGGGGCTGTATCTTTCTGCCAAGGGCGGCCACAACAACGAGAGCCACAACCACACCGACATCGGCTCCTTTGTGATCTACTGCGACGGCAAACCGGTGTTCATCGATATCGGTACCGGCGTGTACGAGAAGCGCACCTTCGACGAGCACCGGTATGAGATTCTGCAAATGCAGTCGCTGTACCACAACCTGCCTGTCATCGGTGGGGATGGGCAGAAGAACGGCCGGCAGTACGAAGCGCAGGATGTGACCTACACCTGCAGCGATGAAAAGGTGACCATGGCGGAAGACCTGCGGGATGCTTACCCGGCAGAGGTGGGCATTGAAAGCTGGAAGCGCGATTTTACCTTTAACCGCGCCAATGGCACCGTGACCGTAGCGGACGACTTTGCTTTGACCGAAGAAAAAGAAGTGCAGCTGGTGCTGATGACCGCCAAAAAGCCTGTGTTTGCCGATGGCGAAATGACCGTTGCTGTGGACGAAGAAACGGCTGTAACGGCAAAGTTTGACCCGGCGTTGGCTTATACAACAGAGCTGTTCCAAACCGGCCACGATGCCAGCCTGACCAACAGCTGGGGTGCCGAGGGCGTGTACCGTACGGTGTTCACTTTGCCCGGCAAGGTGAAAAGCGGCTGCCATACCTTTACATTCCGTAAAAAGTGATGGAGGAAAGCTATGTTTGAACAGTACCGTGAACATATCAAAGATCTGCTGCTCCCTCTGAAGGAGTTTAAGCCCTTCCCTCAGTACGAAGACCGTGCTGCCTGGGATGGGTTGGAAGAAAGCACGCGCCAATGCCTGATCCAGAAAGGCGAGCAGTTTTTGAACTACGGCTGGCCCACCACCCTGGCCAGCGTGTACATGGATTTTTACCGCAACGGCAACCGCCGCCGGTACGAAAATATCCTCTTCGATCAGCGCCGCTGCCCGCTCATTTACCTTGTGCTGGCGGAATGTTGCGAAGGCAAAGGGCGCTTCATCGATGATATCATCAACGGCGTGTGGGTGACGCTGGATGAAGCCACCTGGATCATCCCCGCCAGCAACTCCAATCGTTTCCAGGAATTCGGCGACGAAAACCACGCACTGCCGTATACCCAGGAGCCGGAGCGTTTCTGGCTGGAACTTTTCACCGCCGAATGTGCGGCCCATATGTCTATGATCTACTACCTGCTGGGGGACCGGCTGGCACAGGAAAGCCCGCAGATTCCTCGCCGTATGCTGGGGGAGATCGAGCGGCGCGCGTTCCGACCGTTTTTGAACAATGACCATTTCTGGTGGATGGGCCTGCAGGGGCAGACCGTGAATAACTGGAATCCCTGGATCTGCTTTAATCTGCTGACCATGGCCACCCTGGCCTGCCCGGATGAAGAGATGCGGGCGCAGATCACAGAAAAGTGCCTGCTGTGCATGGAAAACTTTGTAAAGGTCTACGCACCAGACGGCGGCTGCGATGAAGGCCCCAGCTACTGGGGGCATGCGGCGGCTACGTTGTTCAGCGCTTTGAATGTGCTGGAGGATGCGACCGGCGGCAAAGTGGATTACCGCGGGGATGAGTTGATCCGCAATATGTGCGCCTATGTGTATAAGGTGCACATCAACGGGGATTATTACACCGACTACGCCGACAGCCCTGCACAGGTGCGGCTGAGCATGCCGATGATTTACCGTATGGGCAAATATACGGGAGACGAAAATCTGGTGCAAATGGGCATTGCCGGTTACAAAGAGCGTTCGGCAGAAGGAACGGTTTGGGAACTCTCCCGTTCCAATGTTTGTATTTACAAGGTGAT
>JAFYOA010000190.1 GCA_017547865.1 Clostridia bacterium | reverse complement strand
TGCAGCCGTTGGCTTTAAATGTACGGTAACCCAATTCCACATCTTCGGTGGTGGGGTCTGTGCGGTCGTAGGTCTGTATTGTATAGCGAATATCCGCCTGGTTAAATCCATCCAGCATAGGCTGCACCTGCCCGCGGCGCACCATGCCACTGCCGGTAACCACCAGCACATCATTTATTTTCTTTTCCTTTAAGAATTCTCCCAGCCGCTGCAGCGACCCAGCACCTTCCAGATATTTGGGCATCCGGTAACCCATAAAATAATTGCCCACTTTGAGCACAGCCTGAAAGGCTCTGCAAAACAAGCGTTTTGTCCACTTCGCCATTACTAATTCCTCTTTCTGTTTCTTATTTCAATACACCGCAGTTTATCTGCCCTTTCGAAAATGGCGCAGAGTGAAGATCACCAGCACCATACCCGCTAAAGGAAACAGCGCGCTTACCAGCATACCGGCCTTCATACCTACCTGCTCTGCAGACATACCGGAAGACAAAGCAATTCTTTCCGCAAAGGCACTTGCTGCCACCTGGTCAGTAACAATGCCCAGCAGCTGCGGTGCCACCGAAGCACCCAAATCGCCGCCCGCCGCCATCAGCGCATAGGCCGCAACGCCCGCACCGGGGATATTCTCTTCCATTAAAATCAAGTTGCCCGGCCACAGCATAGAGGTAAACATACCGGTGAAAATACAGGCCACCACAGCCACAACCACGCTGGCAGAAATGCTTGCTGCCACATAACACACCGCAGCACCCGCCATGCCCCACAGCAGCACAGATCCAATGCGTTTGCCCCACCGGGCGTAGGCAATACGGGTCAAGCCCAGTAAAATGGCAAACCCCGCCATTCCCAAAATATCGCCCGCCATCTTTGGAATATGCAGCGCCGCTTCCATATAGCCGGACACCCAGCTGGACATGGCATTTTCCGCACAGCTGCCAAAGAAAATGCATCCCACGCACAGTGCCAGCCCCAAGCGACTCTTGCCCCGGCTCTTTTCTCCGCCCTGGTTGCCTACATCCATATCCGGCATGGGCGAACACATAAACAGCACTGCTGCCGCCACCGGCCACAGCGCCAGAAACAGAGTTAGATACATCCAGTTTTCCGTGCCAAATATCTTCAAAAAAGCCGTGCTCACCAGCACCACCGTAAACACGCCAAAAGCAAACAGAGAGTGCAGCAAGCTCATATCCCGCTGGGGCGTTTCCGAGGGAATAGCGGCAATCACCGGACTGAGCAGCACCTCGGAAAGGCCTGCCGACACAGAAAACACCACCGTGCCCAGCAACAATCCCCCATAGGCATATTGGGGAAACAGCGTAGGCACCAACGCATAGATGACCAGACCCAGAGTCGTGATCAAAGGCATGATGCGTATCACTTTTTTTACATTAAAATGCTTTGCAAACAGGGTAAATACCAGATCCACCGCCAACTGGGTGCAGAAATTGGTCAGCACCAAAGTGCCAAGCAGCGTGTAGGAAATACCATAGGTCTCCCGCAGGGTCACAAACAGCAGAGGCGGCAGGCTGAATATAGATGACATGGTAAAATAGGATGCATAACAGGCAAGCTTCGTCCTTTTAAACTTATTTATTTCCATGAGTTTCCTCCCGGTTCTTCTCATCTTTTTTCATTATATGGCAGGTTTATATTCTGTCAAGTACCAGAAGGCAACGACCAAAGAAGCCGCGTT
>JAFYOA010000189.1 GCA_017547865.1 Clostridia bacterium | reverse complement strand
ATGAGCCGGAAGTTTGGTCACGTAAGCAACATCCATGCCATAGTTTGCCAAAGAAACAGCTACGTTCGCTTCACCACCGCCGAAGGTGAACTCCACCTGCTGAGCCTGTACAAAACGCTCGTAATTAAAGGGCTGCAGACGCAACATCAACTCACCAAAAGTAACAATCTTAGCCATAATCAAAATCTCCTTAAGATATTTTTTATTCACCAAAAGCTGCGGTACGGGCTTCTTTACACAGAGCGGTGATCTTCTCAAAGTTTCCGGCAGCAATATCAGCCTTGGGGCATACCCAGGAACCGCCAACGGCATGGATGAAAGGAGCATCGATATACTCTTTCACGTTTGCTGCATTCACACCACCGGTGGGCATGAACTTAACGCCTACAAAGGGAGCCGACAGATTCTTCATGGCATTCAAGCCACCATAAATGTTAGCCGGGAAGAATTTAACGACCTTAAGACCCATGTTTACTGCTGCGGTGATCTCGGTGGGAGTTACACAACCGGGGGTCACAGCCACACCATTCTCGATACAGTAGCGAACCACATCCGCATCAAAACCGGGGGATACAATAAACTTCGCACCCATTTCGATCGCCAATTTGCACTGTTCCACGTTCAAAATGGTACCGGCACCCACCAGCATATCGGGGCAGTTTTCAGCTACAGCCTTAATCGCCTCGGGTGCTGCCGCGGTGCGGAAGGTAATCTCCATTACGTCGATACCACCGGCCACCATTGCATTGGCAGTGGGCACTGCATCCTTTGCATCATCAATTACCACAACCGGAACCACGCCGGCACGGGCCAATCTTTCCAGAACTGTCATTTTAAAACCTCCTGTTATCTCATCAGAAACTTTATACTTCAGCGGCCTTACAGCCGAAATTCAACGAACTCTTTCTCAAGCTTCCAGCAGCTTCACAGCGCTGTCCGCATCGCAGTACATGATTGCATTGTCATGACGGCGCAGAATGGTAGCCGGGCACTGATCATTCACTTCTTCGGTCATGGTACGGTATACTGCCTCAGCCTTCGTGGGAGCCGGAACCACACAGAACATATACTGTGCGCTCACCATCTGGGGAACCGTCAAGGTATAGGCATATTCCGGTACATCCTCAAAAGTGGGGAAGCAGCCATCATGCACCTGCTGCATACGGCATACATCATCCAATTTGGCCTTTTTGATTCGTTTGGGATCGTTAAAATCCGCAACACCCGGATCATTAAAGGCAATATGACCATTTTCACCAATACCCAAACATACGATGTCAATGGGATTCTGCTCCATGAGTTCTTCGTATGCATCCTGATAATCGGCTACATAATATACATTTTTAAAAGGAACTTTCTTAAATACATGCTCGTCCAGATAATGACCAAAACTCTGAGGGTGATCCTTGCTCAAACCCTCGTATTCGTCCATATGGAAGGCATTAACACGATCCCAGGGAAGGGGCATAGCCATCAGGCATTCCAGCACATCATTCTGAGAAGGAGCAGCTGCAAACACCATGTTCAGGGTCTCTTTTTCTGCCAGCAGTT
>JAFYOA010000014.1 GCA_017547865.1 Clostridia bacterium | reverse complement strand
TCAATCCTGTGCTGGCCGTGCTGATTCCCACGCTTTTCTGCCTGGTCGGCTCTCTGCTGATGGGACTTCTCTTCTGCTTCCTCACCGTAACCCTGCGTGCCAACCAGAACGTGACCGGTCTTGCCATGACCACCTTCGGTGTTGGTTTCGGCAACTTCTTCGGCGGTTCTCTCGTTAAGCTTTCCGGCGCCGATATGCCTTTCCTGGCGCTTTCCAATACCTCCAACTGCTTTAAGGTGACCCTGCCTTTTGCGGATAAGCTGGGTGTGTTCGGCGAGCTTGTGTTTGGTTACAGCTTCCTGGTGTATCTGGCCATTGCCACCGCACTGATTGCTTCTTTTGTGATCAATCGTACCCGTACCGGTCTGCACCTGCGTGCTGTGGGCGAAAACCCCGCCACCGCAGACTCTGCCGGCATCAATGTAAACAAGTATAAGTACGTAACCACCTGCATTGGCTGCATGGTGGCCGGCCTGGGCGGCCTGTATTATGTTATGGACTACGCCAGCGGCATTTGGGCCAACAACGCGTTTGGCGATAGAGGCTGGCTTGCCATTGCCCTGGTTATCTTCACCATTTGGCGTCCCAACGTGGGTGTGCTGGCTTCTTTCCTCTTTGGTGGTCTCTATATCCTTCATATGTACATTCCCTCCGGCATGAACCTTGCCGTAAAAGAGCTGTACAAGATGATCCCCTACGTGGTTACCATTGTGGTGCTCATCATCTCCTCTTTGAGAAACCAGAGAGACAAGCAGCCGCCGCAGTCGCTCGGCCTGCCGTATTTCAGAGAAGACAGATAAATATTGTTTTTGCTGTAAGAGCTCGGAACCTTCTTTGCGGAGGATTCCGGGCTTTTTGCTGTTTATGCACCGGATTGCCGTAAGGGGCGGTGCCTTTACCGCTATGGAAAAACAGCGGTAAAAGGCAGAAAATACAGGGGAACCGCAAGGTTTTGGCCTTTCTACTTGTATTCTGCTTTAATTTGTTTTATAATGGAGAAAATTTGATTCATCCAACCATTTGGAAAGGAATGACTTTTAATGTACAGCAATTATTCTCCTCTTAAATTTGTGGAAGACCTCAGCTTTGTGCGCTACGGTGGCACGGCTGCTGAAAAGAAGGCTGCCGACTTCATTGCCGGCGAGATCGAAAAGGCCGGCGGCAAAGCCGAACTGATGCCCTTCCAGATCGCTGCTTCCACCTATACCAGCCATGTGACCAAGGTTGTTGCTCCTTATGAGCAGGAAATTGAAACTGTTGCTTTTGGCATGTGCGGTAATGTTCCTGCCCCCGGCAAGGACCTGAAGCTGCTGTATGCCGAGCGCGGCGTGGAACGCGACCTGCTGGGCTACGATGACCTGAGCGGCTATGTGGTGATGGTAAATGCCATTACGCTGGATGTGTATAAACTGCTGGTGAAGCGCAATGCCGGCGCTATTTTCGCCATTATGGGCAAGTATTACCACGACAACGGTGAGGCTGGCCTGTATGCCCGCAATCTCCGTCCCAAGTTCCTGGAGCAGGGTGTGATCCCTACCTTCTACATCAATGCCCACGACGCCACCGAACTGCTGCGCAACGAGGCCGAGACCATTCATATTGAACTGGAACAGACCGACGGCGAAGCTACTTCTCACGACGTTCTCGCTGTGATCGAAGGCACCGAAAAACCGGAAGAATCCATTGTGATCACCGGTCACTACGACAGCCTGCCCGTTGGCCCCGGCGCCTGGGACAACGCCACCGGTTCTGCTGCTCTGATGGGCTTGTATCTGTACTTCCTGGAGAATGCCCCCAAGCGTACCCTGCGTTTTGTGTGGTGCGGTTCCGAAGAGCAGGGTCTGCTGGGTTCCAAGGCTTACATTGACCAGCACGAAGAACTGGTGAAGAACAACGTGAAGTTCTGCTTCAACTTTGATATGTGCGGCACCATTCTGGGGCCCAACAGCATCTTCATTACCGGCGGCAAAGAGCTGGAAGACTTTGTGGAGCTGTTCTGCCGTGAGACCGGCTATTCTGCTATGACCCGCACCGGCGTGCATTCCAGTGACTCCGCTCCCTTTGCGGATCTGGGCATCCCCGGCATCGGTCTTTCCCGCGGCACCTCCACTTCCGAGATCCACACCAGCCGCGATACCATGTTCCCCCTGGGCGAAAAGCAGCTGAAGGAGAACATCGATTTCGCCACCAAGATGATCGCCCGCGTGGCCGATTCCGTGCTTCTGCCTGTGGAACTGGGCATGCCCGATAACATTAAGGGCGAACTGGATAAGTACTTCCAGAGAACCGAAAACAAGTAATTTCACGCATAAACAAAGCCCCGGAGCTTCGTGCTTCGGGGCTTTTTGCGTATAAAAAGAGAGATGCCTTCGTTGGAAAGCATCTCTTTTTAGTTAGCTTTTTTCTTCTTCGGAAGCGACCGGTGCGCCGGTTGCCAGTTCCAGCAGCTGCCGACGGCTGGAAATACCCAGCTTGCTGTACAGGTTTTTATTGTGGTATTTCAGCGTATTTTCTTTAATATTCAGGATTTCCATAATCTCTTTGG
>JAFYOA010000188.1 GCA_017547865.1 Clostridia bacterium | reverse complement strand
TCGCCACGTTTTCACCTTAATGTGGCTGTTGATGGTCGTGCTCATGTCGCTGACGATCAGCAAATATTTGATCTCCGGTTCCAATGACTTTTTCGCTGTGGATCGTGTGAAAGCTACGGTGACGGTAGAAATCCCCGAGAATGTGACACTAGATGAACTGACGGATATTCTTTACGAAAAGAGTGCCATTAAGCAGCCGGATTTCTTTAAGCTTTATTGCGGATTGACTGCGGATATGGAGTATTTCCGTGAAGGTACGTTTGAACTGCGTACTGATCTGGACTACGAAGGCATCATCAATTTCCTGCAGTCCGAAGGTGAGCGTGCCGAAGTGCGTATCATGTTCTACGAAGGCAGCAATATTTTGGATATTGCCGAATTGCTGGAAGAAAACGGTGTGTGTGATGCCGAAGAGTTCCTGACCGCTGCCAATGAAATGGATTTTAGCCAGTATTGGGCCATTTCCAACGTGGATTCCTTCGACGGGGTTTATTATAAACTGGAGGGCTATCTGTTCCCCAGTACCTATGACTTCTATCTCAACGAAGATGTAGATACTGTTATTGGCAAAATGATCTATGCTTTGCAGCAGACCATGAATGCGGAAGATATGCTGGAGGCGATCAATTCCAGCGATTATACGTATCGCGAGATCATGACCATTGCTTCTATCATTCAGGCAGAGGCTGCCAACACGCAGGATATGTATATTATTTCCGCTGTTCTGCACAACCGTCTGCGCGATGGTGCTTATCGTGATATTTATGTGCTGGGTTGCGACTCCACCACCTATTACCCGTATAAGCGCGCCGAGGACCTGCCCGCCGGTATGGAAAACTTCATCAGCACCTACGATACCTACACCATTGAGGGTCTGCCCGCCGGCCCGATCTGCAGTCCGAGTAAGGATGCTCTTCTGGCGGCACTGAATCCCAACCCGGATTACTACAACTATTACTACTTTGGCCATCACGACGATGGAACGCCGTACTATTCCAAGACGCTGTATGAACATGAGTACCAGCGCGATAACGGCTGAGGAGGCGAATGATGAATAAACCCGAATTGCTTTCTCCGGCCGGTGATCTGGAACGTCTGGAAGCGGCGCTGCGCTTTGGCGCGGATGCTGTTTACCTGGCCGGCCAGGAATTTGGCATGCGCTCTGCGCCGGCTAATTTTACCAACGATGAACTGAAACTGGCGGTGGAAAAAGCCCATGCGCAGGGCGTGCGAATCTACGTGACCTGCAATACCTTGCCCCGCAACGATGAATTCGAACGGTTGCCGGAATATTTGATGTACTGCGAATCCATTGGCGTGGACGCTTTCATTGTTACCGATCTTGGCGTGCTGAATCTGGCTAAGAAATACGCACCTAAAGTGGAGGTACATATCTCCACCCAGGCAGGCATTGTAAACTATGCGGCTGCCAATGCTTTTTATGAGCTTGGTGCCAGCCGTGTTGTGTTGGCTCGTGAACTTTCCATGGAGGAAATCTGTGAAATTCGCAGTCGCATACCAAAAGAGCTGGAAATTGAAGCCTTTGTGCACGGTGCTATGTGTGTGTCTTTTTCCGGCCGCTGCCTGCTTTCCAATTATCTTACCGGGCGCGATGCCAACCACGGCGAATGTGCGCAACCTTGCCGGTGGGATTATTATCTTACCGAACGTACCCGACCGGAACTCCATTTCCCGGTCCTTACATCGCCGAAAGGCACCTATGTCTTCAATGCCAACGATATGTGCATGATCGAGCATGTACCGGAACTGATCGAGGCCGGTGTTTCCAGCTTTAAGATTGAAGGTCGTGCCAAGGCAGCCTATTATGTCGCTTCTACCACGCATGCGTACCGCAGTGCTATTGACCATGCGCTGCAGCGTCCCGATGAACCGTTGCCCCGGTGGATTGAGGAGGAGACTCGTAAAATCAGCCACCGCAATTATTGTACCGGTTTTTATTTTAGTGATGATCCCGGTCAGAACCCGGAACGCATTGGCTATAACCGTAATTACGAAGTGGCTGCCGTGTGTGAAAGTTGGGAAAACGGTCTGTTGACACTTTCTCAGCGTAATCGATTCTTCAAAGGCGACAGTTTCGATGTGCTGCAGCCTGGCTGTGAACCGTTCACTGTGCAGCTGCAAGAAATTTTCAACGGCGATATGGAGCCCATCGACAATGCGCCGCATCCCACCATGCGAGTGTTTGCCAAGTGTGAAACACCCATTGCTCCCGGCGCATACCTGCGAATGAAAGTCAGCAACAGCATATAAAAAATCCCCGAAACCTTTTACTGGGTCTCGGGGATTTTTTATTCATTTGCAGTCAGTTCACTGAAAGCGGTTATTTCTTCAAAACAAAGCTTTCCGTTCTCCGTGGTGAACGATACTGCATTTCCATCAATGTGCAACGTGGAGATCTTTTTGGCATTATCCAACTTGAGACAGGAGAGGGTCAAGTTGCCTTTTTCGATCCGGATAACAGATTCCTTGCCCTTTCGCTCAAAAACGCCCCAGCCGGTTCCCAGGCTCCAAACACAGCGATAATCACCGGCGAATTTGGGCGCAAAGCCAATGGTTCCGTGGGGGAGATCGTAGCTGAAGCCGCTGAAGGCCGGCAGAAGGGCAAAGCTTGCCATGGAACGCGCGTAGTTGCTGCCGCATTCGATTTCGTTCCATGGATTGCGCTTTTCGCCGTCATAACGGTCGCGCACAGCTTTGGCGACCTGGATGCCTTCTTCTGTCATTCCTTCGGTCACCAGCAGGCCAGCAAAAGCATATTCAAAACCATGCATGGCTTCTTCACAGTATGTAATGGGAATGACCGGCTTGTAGCTGCCTTCCGGATAGTCGCAGATGATGGTTCCCTGTTCATCGTTCAGGGCGAAAATGCGCCAGGGATTGGCAAATTCACGCATGGAGGGTTTGAAGTTGTTTTTCATCATGCTGCGAAGTGCGGTGCGGCGCTGTTCCGGGTCAAATACATCGCCCAAACCACACAGATTGGCATGCCACTGGCCCAACATCTGGTCAATGGCGCAGCCGTCTGCAATCTGGTATTTCAGTTCTTTTGCTTCGCTGTTCCAGTAGTTCGGGCAGTCAAAGTGCTCTGTGGTGGCAGCAGCATCGTTCAAATCGACCTTTTGGCAGAAATAAGAACCGTTGAACAGATTTTCTTTCATCCACTGGTAGCCGTTATTAAACAACGCGGTGTATTCATCGCGCTTGTCTTCTTCGCCAAGGAACGCCGCCATCTCGGCAGCTGCCTTCAGTGCCGCCAGATACATGCTTTCCAGCCAGGAAGAAGGCCCGAACAATTCCATATCCAGGGTATGGTGCTGGCGGCCTTCCAGAACACCGTCTTTGTCCTTATCCCACTCGCAGTGGTTTTTATCGCTCCAGGCATATTCAAGAATTTTCTTGATATTTTCCCAATTGTTCCGTAGCCATTCACTGTTACCGGTGATTTTCCAGTCTCGGTAGATCTTGATTACCGTTGCCATCTGCCCATCCACACAGGGAATCGGTTTACCGTCTACGTATTGTGTGCTGACGCCGCGTCCCAGCGGAAGAGCGGTGCGGAAATACATGGCACCGTCTGCATCGGTATCGTAGCGGAATTCCGTGTCCCGCAGGCTGCGTTCCAGATCGGGGAAGAGGAAGCAAAGGGCGTAGGCATAACTCCACACATGCGTGCAGGTACCGTCGCAGGAGCCTTCCAGTTCATGCGTGCCTTCCCAGCCGTAGAAGGTTCCGTCGGGCAGCCGCAGAACGGTGGGGGATTTCAGAACGGAAAGCGTGGAGGCGGCTGCATCGATCACAGCTGCAGGCAGCGTGCTTCCGTGCAGCGCCTTGCGGAAGACATCGGTTTCTCTGTACAGTTCGTCAAAATGTGCCAATGCATACCGGCAGGATGCAGCGGAATCCTCGTAACGGATGGCATAGTAGTTTTTCCAGGTCACATCCTTGCCGTTTTCATCTTTAAAAGGATCCCAGTAATTGTAGTTATTGGGCACATTCCAGGCCAATACAAAATGGGCATTGTCTTTTTGATGGGGTGCCAGTTCCGTGTGGAAGCCGATGGTGCATACATCGTTATGGCCGGGGGAATCGTAATGGCGGGGCTGCAGCTCGCCGGCGTTTACATCGTGCCAAAAAGCCGCAATGCCATCCTGCCATCCGCCGCGATACCAATACTCCTGGCAAAAACCTGGGCGGCTGCAGGCCAATGTCAGGTCGCCGTAGGCGGTATCTTCTTTCTCTTTCGCACTGCAGGAAAGCGTTGCGGCAGCGCCGGAGAAATCATACCGCCGGCAATTGATAGAGCCTTTAAAAGGATTGGTCAATGAAAACAGAACGGTATAGCGTATGTTTTCGTCGCCGTTTTCCAGGGCAATATCAAAAAATGCGGCGGGAATGCTGGAATTTTCGGAATCCAGCGGGATGAAGGGGTTGAAGGCAGTCAGGGTCACGGTGCCGGGGAATTTTGGATCCTCGAACCGAAGAGAGGCGATGGGGAACTCGCCATCGAATTCCAAATTTGCAAAATGCGGGAACCCGGCCATTGTGGTGCTGGCAGGGCCAAAACCGTAACCGGAAAAACGCTGTTTGCTGTATTGGCCGATCAAATCTTTCTGCTGGTCGCCCTGCAGTATTTTTACAACATGGTGACCGTTGGGCCACTGGGCTTTGACGGCGATAAAAGTATATCCATTTACACTTCCTTTATTTGGGCGGTTAAAGATTTCCCAATCACGCAGAGAACCGTTTCCAGCCAAACCGATGGAACCGGTGCCGATACCGCCCAGTGGGAAGGAAATCTCGCGCAGCCTGGTACCTGTGTATTTCATGCCAACTCCTCCTTATTCATCCATCTGCCACAAGCCGCTGCGGCACATACAGTCGTAGTAAACATCAAAGTTGTATGGAGCGGTGCCGCTTACATAATGGTTGCGCCACAACTTTCCATCTGCGTTCCATTCAATCAGGTAGAAGTGCATGCCATCCGTCTCAAAAGGAACAGAAGTAATTTCTATAGCGGAATTGCCGGGGAAGATGCAGTTCCCGCCAACAACGATTTTTCCGTTTGTCATGTCCTTTACGGTGTAATCGGCCGTTATATCCCGTGCGTATTCATTGGCACCAACCAGCGTCAGCTTGCCGTCCTCGGGTTCACGGAACAACATGCCTAACGGCTGCTGTGCACGCTTGATGACATAGTAGGCCAGTTTTTTACGGAAATAATAATCGGTTACCGCATCGGAAAACTGCGGCCAACCATCCAGCAGATTCCACCAGATGATGCCGGTGCGGTCCCACTTGGCACTTCGGAAGCGCTCAATAAAGAATTTCATTGCCTCTGCCTGGGAGGCCTGGCTGGTAATGGCAAAACGTTGGAGATTGTCCGGTTGTTCGCCAAAGAGAACGTCGATCTGGCTGGCCATCAATGGCAGACGGTAGGAATAGGTGGCGCCTTCTTCTGCCTCCATACAGGCAGCGTGCGCCAGCCACTGGCGGTTATTGTTCATCGGCCACAGATGTTCCTTGTCGATGAATTTTTCCACAGAAGAGGGGGCAGGACACCCGTGGTAACCTGTCTCACTGGCGAAAATTGCCGGTGCCTTTGTATAAAAATCGCTTTTAAAATAATCTCTTGGTCCCCACAAATGCTTTTCGGGGGCATTATCCTTATTTTTACGATATGCTTCCTCGTCGATATAAGGAGAACTGGGCAGGTAAATGCGTTCCGTATCGTGCTGCTGCAGAACTTCCGGTATAATTTTACGGGTCAGTACATTTTTATTGGGATCCTGTCCGCAGGCGGTCCAGCTGGCGGCCGCTTCATCGCATTCGTTGTCGCCGGCCCACAGTGCAATGCAAGCGTGATGCCGCAGCTTCTTTACAACGGCGGTCACTTCCTCGCGCAGTAAAGAACACAGCGGTTCACCTTGGGGATAAACGGCGCAGCCCATGGCAAAATCCTGCCAAATGGCAATGCCATGGCGGTCACAGAAATCAAAGAAAGGTGTATCCTCGTATACATTGCCGCCCCAGCAGCGCACGAT
>JAFYOA010000187.1 GCA_017547865.1 Clostridia bacterium | reverse complement strand
ACCATCAGCAGCAACAGCCACGGAATACGGCTCTTGTACAGTTCAAACACAGACTGGCGGATATAGGGCTTATCGCCGGGCACGATAGCCGCCATCTTTTCAATATCTTCGGTGGCTTCTTCCTGAATAACGTCGATGGCGTCGTCGATGGTAACAATACCCACCAGGCGCTGTTCGCCATCCACCACAGGCACAGCAAGGAAGTCGTATTTTTCCAGCAGGCCGGCCACTTCTTCCTGGTCCTGCGTGGTTTTGGCGTAAATCACATGGGTCTGCATAATCTGCTCCATGGTGGCATCCAAAGGAGACAGCAGCAGGTCTTTCACCGTTACAATGCCCTCCAGGTGGCGGGTATCATCGATGACATAGCAGGTGTAGACGGTCTCTTTATCCAAACCGGTGGCGCGAATACGGCCAAAGGCCTCCCGCACCGTCATATTTTTGCGCAGGTCCACAAATTCGGGGGTCATAATGCTGCCGGCACTGTCTTTGGGGTACTGCAACAGCTGGTTCAGGGCGGCGCGCATTTCGGGGTCGGTATGGCGAAGAATACGCCACACCACGCTGGCGGGCATTTCTTCAATAAAATCCACCGCGTCGTCAATGTACATTTCCCGCATCACGTCTTCCAGTTCCTTATCGGTAAAGCTGCGCAGCAGGTTCTCCTGCTCCTCCGCTTCCATATAAGAAAACGCCACCGCTGCCGTCGCCTTGGGCAGCAGACGGAATACCACGGGCTGCACGTTGGGTTCAATGTCTTCAAACAGCGAGCCAATATCCGCGGGGTTCATTTCCCGCAGCAGGCCACGCAATTCGGGGTAGTTTTTTGCCTCCAGGCAGGCATACACCTGCTGGCGGCGGGCTGCTCTGCGTTCTTCGGTCATGTTGGTTTCCTCCTGTCTGCAAAAGTGCGCGCTCACAGGCGCGTACAGGGTTTAGGGGGCAAAGCCAACCGAAAAGCCGAACTTATGACAAAAGGCTCCGGCTGCACAGGGGCCGGTGGTTTTTGTCATGCATCGTACTTCGCGGTTTCGGCTTGCTACTGCCTCCGGCTTCCATGCAGTTCACCTCTTTTGGTTTAGTATTGGCCGAAAAGACATTTTTTCGACTATAACAGGATACGCCTGAAATGTGGATTTGTCAACCCAAAATATCTGTTTTTCTTTGGATTCAGCCGAAATTCAGCCATGTTTCCAATTCAATGCAGGGTTTACGCTTAAAATCGGTAAAAACCTCTGTAAATCACCGCAAACCAGCGTTTTTGTTGTATCTGTTTATAAAAAAGTGCCGCACTGCGGCAGCAGCACGGCACCCGGTAGTTTTTGGTTTATTCTTCGCAAACAGCCCACACGCGCACAGGCAGACCGGTGGCACCCTCCAGGCGGGGCCAGGCAGCCACCAGCAGCGCACCGGCAGCAGGTACCTTATCCAGGTTCTGCAGCACTTCGATCTGCAGCTTGCCCTTGGCCAGCACATAGCGCTCGCAGGCCAGGTCTTCCGCTTCCACCGCCAGCAGGCTGGCATCGGTGTCCAGAGTCTCGTGGCCGTTGGCCGCGGCATTGCGCACTTCGTAAATGTACTTCAGTGCATCCATAGACCAGCCGGGGCAATGTTCGCCGCCTTCTTCATCCAGGTTGGAGAAAGCATTCATATCCGGCCAGCGCTTGTACCAATCGGTACGCAGGGCAACAAAGGCACCCTCCGGAATGGGGCCGTATTTTTCCTCGTAGGCTTTGATATCCTCCACGGTCACGGCATAGTGCACATCCTGCGCCACTTGATCGATGATATCGATCACACACAGCGGGTACATCATGTTCTGGGCACCGTAGGCTTCAGAAAGTGCACCTTCCTTCACAAAATGGCCGGGAAAATCGATGTGGGTGCCGAATTGGCCGGGGAATTTAAAGGTCTGGATCAGGCAATCCAGCATGGGGTTGCCCCAATCGAACACCACCTTGCCGATCTCCACGGAGCCATCCGGAATACCGGCCCAATAGGGGCTGTCGTTGTTCATGGAGTGAGAAAGTTCCACCCAGCGATAGGTTTTCAGTCGTTTTAAATCTTCCCAAAGTTGATACATTGTCTGTCCTCCCTATATAGCGGATTTTGTAATTTCATTATACGAAACGCAGGAAATGTTGTAAAGTGAAAAGACTAAATTTTTATTGCCGTTTGCCGCCGGATACGTTACAATAAGGGCAGCATGGAAAAGGAGCTGTTTGTATGAACATCAATGAACACATTGCCCGCTGGAAAGCGGAAGAAGAGATTGCCCACATTCACGGGTGGGATTTTTCTCATATAGAAGGCAAATACACCGAAGCGCCCCTGCCCTGGGATTACCGGGAGACGGTGCTGCGCTACCTGCGCCCGGAGATGAAGATTCTGGACATCGACACCGGCGGCGGGGAATTCCTGCTTTCTCTGCAGCACCCGCACGCCAATACCGCCGCCACCGAAAATTACCCGCCCAACATTGCCCTGTGCCGGGAAACTTTGCTGCCTCTGGGCATCGATTTTCGCCCCGGCGACGGCAACGGCCCCCTGCCCTTTGCCGATGCATCTTTTGACCTGGTGATCGACCGCCACGGTGACTTCAACGCAGAGGAGATTCATCGGGTACTGAAACCCGGCGGGTTCTTCGTTACCCAGCAGGTGGGCGCCCAAAACGACCGGGAACTGGTGGAATTGCTCTGCGGCCCCACCCCCATGCCTTTTTCGGAGCAGACGCTGGCCATTGCCTGCGAAAAATTCCGCCGGGCCGGGTTTACAATTTTGGAGGAACGGGAATGCTTCCGGCCCATTCGCTTTTACGATGTAGGCGCGTTGGTGTGGTTTGCCCGCATCATTCAGTGGGAATTCCCCAATTTTTCTGTGGAAAATAACCTGCCGTACCTGCTGCAGGCACAAAAACAGCTGGAAGAAACCGGCGTGCTCGAAGGCAGCGTTCATCGGTTCCTGCTAGCCGCACAAAAATAAAACATATTGCATGCAAAAATGCCCGAAGAAGAGATGTCTCTTTTCCGGGCATTTCTTTTATGCTTTTT
>JAFYOA010000186.1 GCA_017547865.1 Clostridia bacterium | reverse complement strand
TAAGAACGGCCCACTGCCAGGGTGAAGCTGACCACCGGAACATTGCCGGTTGTATGCTTCAGTTCAGGGTCTGCGGTCAAACGACCTACGATTGCTGCAACGTTTAACATAGTACGCTCTCTCTTTCCGCCAGCTTATTCAGCAGCGGCTTCGGTTTCCACCGCTTCAGCGGGGGCTTCGGTCTTCTTGACCTTAGCGGGCTTCACTTCGATCTTCTTAACAGCGGAACGAAGCACGCCTTCAGTGATGTTGTAAACGCGGTTCAGCTCGGTGATGAAATCCGGATTGCTCTTGAAGCCGATGAGAACATAGTAGCCCTCGGACTGCTTCTCGATCAGATAAGCGAGCTTTCTTTTACCCCATTCATCAACAACATCGATAGTACCGTTAGCGCTGATGAGCGCCTTGAACTTCTCAACAGTGGAAGCGATGCCTTCTTCACCCAGCTTGGTGGAGAGGATCAGCACTGTTTCATAAGAATTCACGATTCCTGCCATGTGTTTGCACCTCCTTCTGGACGTTTGGCCCGTAATGGGTACGGGCAAGGATGAAAAAATTTCCTTCACGGCAGCACACAATTATTCTGCACGCATACCGCAACGCATAATATTATACCAGTGTCGCCGTGTAAAGTCAAGTAAAAAATACCTGTTTTTTGAGAAATTTTCACAGGAAAATTCCGCGCTTTTTGTGGCGGGTCACTAATATTTTGCGCTTATTCAGTATACCGCTTTTGGGGCAGTTTTGCAAGTAGGGGGAGACCGCATCCGACGCAGTCGATGCTTGTATTCGCCCGCTTAAATCAGCAGAATCGAACAGAAGGATTCGTAGGGGACGATGTTCATATCATCCCGTTCAAACCAGGAGAATCTTGGCTTGCCTCCCACTTTTGGGGGGCTGGCAGCCGAAGACTGACTGAGAGGGCTTAAATCAGCAGTGTTATCCAACTTTCAGCTTTTAAATTTTTTGCTTGCGTTCGGAACCCCTCCCAGCGCAGTGGGTCGCATGCATCCGCTGCGCGGATCATGCTTCGAGTTTGTGTACCACAAACTCGTCCAGCTACATTCCAAGTTTGCGCTTGCGCAAACTTGCACAGAAGGTCGCGCTTGCGCGATCTTCAGGCCTTGCCCTAACAACCCACCACCTTTGAAAAGGTGGTCGAAACTTTTGAGTTACCCAACTCCTGCCAGCTCATCGCGCGGCCGCTTACTTTAAACCACCGCCCAACTAAGCGAGGCACGAGCGACCTGCGAAATGGAAGCGGACACTGTCCGCCGAAACTTTTATCGCCGCCAAATGCCATCTAATTTCCTGCCAAAGGTTGATTTTTCTTCTATATATGTGTAAAATAATACAGTTGACGATTTCTATTCCTATATGAAAAGGATGAACATAATGAAGACAGAACGACCCTATGCCCGCTTTTACGTTACCCCCAAAGGCGAACGCTGGCTTGCCACCGGCCACCCCTGGGTGTACGATGCGGAAATTACCCGCCGGGAAGGCGAATGCGAAAACGGCGGCCTGGTGGATGTGCTTTCTCAGAAAGGCAAGTACCTGGGCACCGGTTTCCTCAGCGAGACCTCCAAGATCCGCGTGCGTCTTATCTCCCGCAATGCCAACGATAAATTTGACGATGCCTTTTTTGAGCGCCGCCTGCGCTGGGCATGGGAATACCGCAAGACCGTACTGGACAGCCTGACCGGCTGCAGCCACCCCAACGGCCGCATCATCTTCGGTGAAGCCGACCAGTTCCCCGGCCTCACCGTGGATCTTTTCAACGATGTGTTGGTGGTGCAGGTGCTTTCTCTTGGTATGGAACTGCGCAAAGAAAAGCTGCTGCGCACCCTGGCTGCCATTATGGAAGAAGACGGCATTGCCATTCGCGGTGTGTACGAACGCAACGACGTGGCCATTCGCGCCCACGAAGGTCTTGGGGAAGGGAAGGGCTGGCTGTTCTGCAAGCACGACCCGGAACAGACCAAGACCATCATCAACGAAAACGGCATCCTCTATGAGGTGGATTTTGAAAACGGCCAGAAGACCGGTTTCTTCCTGGATCAGAAATTCAACCGCCGTGCCGTGGGGAACATTGCGGCAGGGAAGACCGTACTGGATTGCTTCACTCACACCGGTTCTTTTGCCCTGAACGCCGCCAAAGGCGGTGCGAAGAGCGTGACCGCCGTGGATATTTCCGCTCTCGCTGTGGCGGAGACAAACGAAAATATTCGCCGCAACAGCCTGGAAAACGTGGTGACCTGCGTGGAAGCCGACGTGTTCGATTATCTCTCCGGCGGCAGCGTAAAGCCCGGTCAGTACGATTTTATTATTCTCGATCCGCCCGCCTTCACCAAGTCCCGCAAAACCGTGGAAAGCGCCATGCGCGGCTATAAGGAGATCAATCTGCGCGCCATGAAGCTGCTGCCCCGCGGCGGTTATCTGGCTACCTGCTCCTGCTCGCATTTTGCTACGGAAGAGCTTTTCATTAAAATGCTGCACAGCGCCGCTGCCGATGCCGGTGTTTCTCTGCGGCAGATCGAAGCCCGCCAGCAGGCACCGGATCATCCCATTCTGTGGAACGTGGAAGAGACAAATTATCTCAAGTTTTTCCTGTTCCAGGTGGTGTGATTTGTGAACGCGGTGTAAAAACTAAAATTTCCCATGGGAAAGACTTGCAATTTTTTCAAAAAGAGACTACAATATATTTAGCACTTGAACACCGAGAGTGCTAAAACATGTACAATAATCAAATCTCCAAGGAGGAATATACAATGACCATCAAACCCTTGCTCGACAAGATCCTGATCAAGTCCGAAGAAGCCGAAGAAACCACCAAGAGCGGCATCGTTCTGGCCGGCCCCGCCAAAGAAAAGCCCCAGATCGCCCGCGTTGTGGCCGTGGGCCCCGGCGGCCTGGTAGAAGGCAACGAAGTCGTGATGAC
>JAFYOA010000185.1 GCA_017547865.1 Clostridia bacterium | reverse complement strand
GCCGATGCTTGCCGTCCCGGTAACCCCCGCGATACTTCCGTGGAAGACATCATTGCCCTGTACAAGGCTCTCATGTAAAAACTTGCCGAAAGGCTCCCGGCTCTCCCCGTTTTGTGCGGGGAGAGCTTTTCTTTTTAATTAAAAAATAGAAATTTTTTCGAAAATGCTTGACTATTCCCTTAGGTCACAGTGTACACTGTGGGCACAGAAGGGCAAATGCCCCGCTGAAATTGACCTGAAAAGGGGTTGTACATATGAAAAAAGCATTGGCACTTTTGTTGGCTGTCGTTTTAATCCTGCTCGTTGGTTGTCAAAGCGGCGGTGAAACAAAAACAGCCGGTACAGATTCTTTGCTGAAACCGCCGGTGGTCGGCACCGAATGGGGCATGACACTGGAAGAGGTGCAGGCTGTGCTGGACGAAGCCGGTGCGGCACCCATTGAAAGCAACAGTGCACATGGTGTATGGCTGGCAATTACACACGAAGACACCGGGAAAGTCGGTATGGAAACAGTTGCAGAGTTGGCGTTGAGTGAAAGCAGTCTACAGCCCATCACGCTGCATTTTATGGTCGATCTGGATGGTACGGCACGGTTATCGTTGGTTACTGTGGAGATCGTGGTTCCTTCTGAAGAAGACCGCCTGCCGCTGACCACTGCCAAAGAAGAACTGACCGCCTGGCTGACCAAGACGTACGGAGAGCCGGTGCCCGGCACAACGGCGCGCTGGGGCATTACCGGCACGAAAATTACCGAAGAACAGGCACAAAACCTGACCATGGCCGAGCGCGGTCTGCTGGAAAGCGATGGCTACGACTGCCTGAACATTTACCCGCAGCTGAATTATGCCATGGGCGGCAGCCTGACGAATCTGGAAGCCACGCTGATGTATTTTGCCGGCAGCTATGTGCATTTGCTCTATGGCAATTATCAGTAAAACATACGCCCTCATTCCCAACCGGGAGTGGGGGCTTTTGTTTGCAGAAAATTTACGGTTTGTGCGCAAACTGTTCATTGCATAGCAGAAAGCGGCGTGTTACAATGAAATTGCAAAAGGCCCGAAAAGGGGGAAAACCGGATGAAAAGACAGAAAGTTTTGCTGCTGGCTCTGCTGCTGTGCCTGTGCGCGGCGCTGTGCTCCGCCGTTTATTTGCAGGACGACACACCGCCAATTTACGTGGAACAGCCCCAGGTCTCGCTGAAAGCATTCGATGACCCAAATGCCAGCCCAATGGCGTATTTTGTGTACGATGGACGGGTGTATTTTGGCCAGCCGCTTGTAAAGGAACGGGAGGGCGTGCTGGGCGAACATTTGGGCAGAACCACGGGCCTGCTGCCGTTTTGGGGGCCGATGGATGGCTATGTTGATTTTGCCGGTACGGTGGTGAATGAGATTTACACTGTGAACGGCATGAACCCCGAAGTGGTGCTGTGCGCGAAATTAGACCAAAACAAGCTGGTACGGTATTTTGTCTGCAATGGCGGTATTACCATCAGCAGTGGCAGAGAGTGGTTTGAAGACCGGATGCAGCTTTCTGAAAAGTTGGAGAAGATTCTGTTTTATAATGCCGAAGACTATGAAACCAGCACCGTGGACAAGGATTTGCCGGAAGTGAAGGCGTTTCTTCGGGCGCTGAATAAAGCGGAGCCCGTGGACAGCGGAATGCATCTGGAACTGCCGCCGGAGGCGGAGATCCGGTACAACGCCGATTTGGTATTGGATAATGGCGTGAAGGTTCGAATGGACTTATACGAAGGCGGCTATGTGGTTTCCGGCATTTCCATCGGTATGCTGTTTCAGGTTTCCCAGCCGGATCTCGATGCTTTCTGTGCTTTTTTGCAGGAACACCACGGGAACATTGCGGCAGACGATGACGTTGGTATGACGTTGGAAGAACTGCGCACGGATGCGGATTTGGGAAAATATTTCCCGGATTTTGCGGGATTGGGGTACAAGACCGGGTTCCGATCGATCTTCTATACGCTGGATACGGAAACCGGCAAAGAGGCTGCCACCCGCAAAATGGATTGTGATTTCGGCGGGAAAGGATATACCGGCAGTTTGGCGATCGAAATAAGAGAAGAACGCGAAAACGCCACGACCGGATTCAGCGGTGGGGAAATAAACGCTGCCGATGTGAGCGAAGAAACTCTGGCAGCCTTTGTGCGCACGCACTATGAGAATGGAAAGCCGATCGATAACGGCCGCGGCCATTTTGGTGTGACGGTTTGGTTTGGCGATGTGGCGGTGACGATTTCCGGCTATGGCATGGATGAAAAAGAAGCGTACGCGCTGATTGCTTCCATCCCCGCGTTTGCCGAATATATGTAAACGGCATTGACACCGCCCGTGTGCGGTGGTACACTTGCAGCAGACGGTTCCGGCTTGCCGGAGAAAGGATGTTTTCTATGAAAATTACAATTATTGGCAGCAGCCATGGTGTACCGGAGGCCAACCGCCATTGTGCCTGCACATTGCTGGAAGTGGCCGGCCGCTATTATTTTGTGGATATGGGTACCATGGGCATGGACGTGCTGCGCACAAAGGGCATTCACCCGGACGAGGTGAAGGGCATTTTTATCACCCATATGCACGGCGACCACACCGACGGCCTGGTGCAGTTTGTTGACCTGTGCAGCTGGTATTTTAAAAAGGCAGAACCGGTGATCTGCGTGCCGAAGATTGAATTTGTGGATGCGCTGCGCCATTGGCAGGAGGTGACCGGCGACCCCATGCGCGAATTCGATTTCCGCGATGCGCTGGAAGGCGTGATCTACGATGACGGCGTGGTGAAGGTGACGTCCATTCCCACCCTGCACTGCGAAAAATCCCGTGCTCTTCTGATTGAAGCCGAGGGCAAAACCGTGCTGTTCACCGGTGATTTGAAGAACCCCGGTGTGGACTTCCCGGAAATTGCGAAAGAAATTCCGCTCGATCTGTTGGTGTGCGAATGCGCGCACTTCCCGGCAACGGATTATACCCCCGTGCTGGCCCAGTGTAAGATCAAAAAAATCTGCATGAACCACTATTCGCCCCGCTTTGCGCCCACCATTCCCGCCTTTACCGAAAAGCTGGACGTGCCCTTTGTGCTGGCCACCGATGGGCTGGAACTGACGGTGTAACCTTTTCAATTTCAACATAAAAAGAAAAGCGACTGCGTTTGGGGCGGTATTCGTAAGACAGTTAAATAGGAAAAGGCGCGACCATTTTCGTGGTCACGCCTTTTTGCCATAAAAGGATAGCCGTTTTCGCGGCGCAAGGGATTCAGTCCCTTGTTCGAAACGCCGTAACATAAAACGCACATACGGGATTGCCCCGTATAGAAGTGCGCCCTTGTATCTGTCCGACAAACTGGAAGTTGTCTTACGTAAAACTCCAGTCAGCGTATGTCTCATCATGATAATT
>JAFYOA010000184.1 GCA_017547865.1 Clostridia bacterium | reverse complement strand
GTTCTGCTTCAGCCCGCGGTTGACCCGGAACAACACCAAAAGGCCTACACCGGCGCCGGTGCACAGCCCGGCCACCACAGAAGCCAGATCGATCGCGCCGGCGAGATACAGCTCTGCCAGAATAACAGACGGTGCGCAGTTGGGCAGCAGACCAATGAGAGCGGTGAGCAGCGGCTGAAACACACTGTCGGTGAGCATGACCGCCCGCAGCTTTTCTTCCCCGGCAAAACCCAGCGCCAGTTCCAGCACAAAATTGGCAGCAAACAAAAAGAACCACACAGAAGCCGTTCGCTTTACCGTGCAAAGAACAACGTCTTTCCATTCGTTGTGGCTGCAGCAGTGGGCTTCGCCAATCAGTTCCTCATCTTCGCAGCTGTCTTCGTGGTGGTGGCAGTGGTGGCATTCTTCCGGTTCGCGCTTGCGCAGAACAAGATCGACCGTGCAGCCTGCCGCCAAAGCAATCATGAACTTCAGCGCCATCACCAGCAGCACATCCGGCAAGCGGTTTGGGCTGCTCAATAAGATCAGCAGGGCTTCGTCGGAGGTGGAAAGATAAATGGCCAGCAGCGTACCCAGGGTAACGATCCGCTTGGCATAAAAGTTGGAACCGATAACAGAAAAACCGCACTGCGGCAGAAGCCCCAGCAAAGCGCCGGCCAGCGGTCCGGCCCGACCGGCTTTTTGTATGGCGGCACCGGTTTTTTCTTCCAGCTTGGTTTCCAGCAGTTCCAGTATCGCAAAGGCAACAAGCAAAAACGGGAGCATCTTCAGCGTATCCAGCAGCGCGTGCTCCAGCGCATGGTGTAGTGCGTGCATAGGGGAATTCCTTCGTTCGACTAAATTTTGATAATGATTATTATAGCTGTAATCCGTCTTGCTGTCAAGGTAAGTGTACCGTGTTTCCCGGATTCGTGTTCGATTTGGCTATGCTGTAAAATAAAAAACTCACCCTGTTGGGTGAGTTCTTTGTTTGTGGTGCAGGTAACAGGACTTGACCGCGTGCTGAGGCTGCGCCTTGCCCGCTGGTGACTCGCCGACCGTTCGCTGTGCGAACAGTGCCCGTCTCGTCGCTCTGCGCGGAAAACCACCCGCCGGGTGCTTTTCTGATCGTGCAGACCTTCTCAGGTTCAAGTCATATAAAGCTTTGCTATAAAACAAAAATGACCACCCTGTTGGGTGGTCACTTTTGTTTGTGGTGCAGGTAACAGGACTTGAACCTGCATGAACTTGCATTCATATGGACCTGAACCATACGCGTCTGCCAATTCCGCCATACCTGCGTGTCACAAGAATGTATTATAGCACTGGTTTGGTTAAATGTCAATATGTAATGTTAATTTTTTTCGCCTTTTTTCAGCAGAGCAAACTGTACATACAGCATGCAGATGATTGTACCGGCCAGCGCCACCACAGAAGTGATCTGCTGGGCATATACCGGCATGCCGAACAGGGTGTTGCCGCTTGTCTGCACATAGGTCACCAGGGTGCTGAACACCAGCGTGGTGACAAAGCCGACGATCCCGCCCACCGTCTGGTTCAAGGCCAGGGCATCGGCACGCTTTTCGGTGGGGGCGTAGTCAAATACCAGGTTCATCAGCGAGCTGTTGATGCCGCCCATGGCCACGGAGTGGGCCACAATGTAGATAAGGTATGCCACAAGGCCGGTGGCCGGCACGGCGAATACCATGGCAAGGTAAGCCACGGCTGCCACCGCATAGCACAATTTTACCATGGCGGCAAAGGAATGCTTGTCGGCATAGCTGCCCCAAAAACGGGAGACAAGAATGCGGGCAATGCTGCCCACAATGGAGAGAATGGACACCAGCTGCAGGCTGAAGCCCAGTTCCTTGATGAGATAGGTGCTGTAGAAGGGAACCGCGGCGTACTGCGCAATATTCCATACGGCGAAAAGAATGGTGACTTTCACCACGTTCTGGTCTTTCAAAAGCTCGGCGAAGATCTTCAGCGGGTTCACCTTGTCGGTGGGAATATTCTCCTGCTCGGTTACGCCCAACGAAAGCGCTGCCTGAATAAGAGAAAGCCCGATGATGGTAACGGCGCAGATAATGAACGCCGTGCGCATGTCGTTCTGTGCTTTAAAATGGTCCACCAGGGTACCCATGCCAAAAGAGAATGCCATGCCCGCAATAAGAGAAACGATCTCTTTGTTGGCAGTAAAGCGCCCGCGGGTGCGGTCATCAATTTTCGACATAAACCAGTTGGTCTTTTTGGGCGCTGCCACATAAAAGAAGAAGTAAGAAAGCAGCACCGTGCCAATGAACAGTCCGATGCGCAGTTCCTGCTGCAGGGGGGAGAAGGGGAACACATACAACAGGGTGAAGAGAACCTGGTTGATGAGATTGAATACGGTTACGAACAGCCGGATGCGCCGGGGCCGCAGGGCAACGGAGATGAGCTGGAAAAGGCAGCCCAAAGAAACAAAGGAAGAGAGAATGCCGGTCAGGCTGTCGCTCATGCCCAGTTCGGTGGTCAGTGTGGCAAGAAAAGATCCGTTGACCAGAATATACACCAGGTATTC
>JAFYOA010000183.1 GCA_017547865.1 Clostridia bacterium | reverse complement strand
TCGTGTACATAAGAAGGGCGCCAACTCCATGGTATGCCTGAACCTGCCCTGCGCCGCCAACCCCGTATACACCCTGGATATGGAATCCGTGGACGGCTCCATGGCCGTGGGCTACCGGGACGAAACCGGCCTGCACTTTGCCCTGACCCGGGATACCGTATACGAGCGCACAACCGCTTATGCCACGCCTTTGAATGCCAAGGTGGCGTTTATTTGCCATTTCCCGGAAGGAAAAACCGTCCGTTCTTCTTACACTGTGGACGAAACCGGCGTGGAAATTGAAGTGACCGGCGAAGGCAATGTGGCCTTTATGCTGCCCGCCTTTGCTTTTGACGGCGAAAGCGATACGCAGATCACCGCGGAAGAGCACACCCTGACGGTGCAGTACGGTGGCAACACCAGCCGCATCACCACCGATGGTGTGATCACCGACCTGCAGCAGACCGCCTGCAGCCGCAACGGCCACCACAAGCTGTTCGCCGCCGAAGGAAAGAACACGCTGAAGCTGAAGATCGAGATTCTGTAAGCGGAAAGGACACCCATGATTCAGTTCAAAGCCATAACGGAAGAAAATTTCCGGGCCATTGTGCAGATGAAACGGCCGGAGGATGAGCATTTCGTTTCCTCCAACTTGTATTCTTTGGCCCAGGCCTGGCTGTACCGGGAGGCCGGCGACGTATACCCCTTCGCTATTTACAACGATGACGAGCCGGTGGGCTTTATGATACTGGACGAAGATGACGACGGATCGCTGGTTATCTGGCGGATCATGTTTCCGGAAGAGCACACCAACAAGGGCTACGGCAGCGAGGCCATTCGGAAGATCATTGCCCTGGCAAAGGAAAGCGGAAAATACCCGCGGATCGTCATTGATTACGTGGAAGGCAACGACCGCGCCCGCCATGTGTACGAAAAACTGGGCTTCCGCGACACCGGCGAGGTGGAAAACAACGAGCACGTGCTGGAGTTGATTTTGTAATAAAAAAGAACCTCTTGCTTTTGGCAGGAGGTTCTCTTGCTATCAGGATGTTTTGCAGTCGATGTGATTCCATTCCGGTTTGCCGGGCCAATCTGTCCAGGCGGTTCGTTTGGCATCGGTAAACCAATTGCCGATGATCTCCACACGGGCTTTTTCCATGGCGAGATCGGCCTTGGCCTTTTCCGGGTCCCACACGGCCAGCAGGGCAGCGGTCAGTTCTTCTTCCACCGCCTGCACCTCCGGGGTACCGGCAAGGTTTGTGTTTTCGTGGGGGTCGTTCCGCAGGTCGAACAACTGGGGCGGGAAATCCGCAAACAGCACCAGCTTCCATCGGTTGTTTTTCACCATGGCGCTGGGGGTATCGCCCTTTATATCGGAGCAGAAGCTGTACACCAGCCGGTTTTCTTCCTGGGAAGCACCTTCCGTCAGGTCTTTTACCAGACTGCGGCCATCGGCGCAGGGCAGCGGGGCGGCGCCGGCCAGTTCGGTCAGGGTGGGGGCAAGGTCCAGCAGGGTGGTGGGGGTATGCAGGGTCTTGCCCTCGGCAAAATGCCCTTTCCAGCTGAACATCATGGGCACACGCACGGAACCGTCGAAGAAATTGGATTTCCAGAAATACCCGTGCTCACCAATGCAGTCACCGTGATCGGAACCGTAGATAAAGACCGTATTTTCTTCGCCAAGCGTTTCCCGGGCGGCGGTCAGTACCTCACCAATGAGATTGTCGGTGTATTCTGTCAGGGCGTAATAGGCGGCTCGCACACGGCGTACGTCTTCATCCGTCAGGTCAGCTACGCCGCGGTTGTTGATCCACTGCTGCATGGCGGGGTGCATCTGTGCCACTTCCTCCGGGGTCACGGCCGGATATGCGGGCAGCATATCGTAGTATTTTTTGAAAAGCTCTTCCGGCGCCACATAGGGGCAGTGGGGGCCGTAAAAACCTACGGTAAGCAGCAGCGGTTTGTCGTTTTTGCGGGTGCGCAGAAAATCAATGGCGGCATCGGCTACATCCCGGTCAAAGTGCAGCACCGCGCTGTCACCGCCGCCGGAAAGTTCCACTGCCCGGCGAATCGGTCCGGAGGTGCCGGCCAGCGGGCCGTAAACGTTCAGCGCATAAGCAGGGGCACGGTTTGCGGTTGTGTTTTTCATGTTTTCCATGAATCGCTTGAAGTTCATGGGATAGGTGCCGGTGATGTCTCCCACCAGGCGGGTCTGAAATCCGTGGTTCTGGTCTTCTCCCACAAAATGCATGCGGCCGCTGAGAACAGTCTCGTACCCGGCGTTGGCCAGGCTGTGGGCAAACGTGGGCACATGGAACGGCAGCGCCTGCATGTTGTTGTAAATACCGGTTTTTACCGGAGAAAGCCCGCACAGCAGAGAAGAACGGCTGGGAACGCACAGGGGCGAAGCACAGGAGCAATCGCCCAGAGAAACGCCGGCCGCCGCAATGGCATCGATGTTGGGCGTGGAAATGTAAGGATCACCCGCACCGCCCCAAACATTGGCATGGTGCTGGTCGGAAAGAATGTATACAATATTCGGCTGCATAAAACGTCTCCTTATATGGCTTGTTTTCATCAGTATAGCACAGATCACCGGAGCTTTTGGTTGTGTAAACAACCAAATAAAAATTTTATTAAAAAGGAAGAACCGCAGCCCTTCCTTTTTGTTTGCTTATTTTGCCAAAATATCTTCTTTGCGGGCGAGAATATCATCTGCCAGCAGTTCTTTTTCCACGTTTTCAAAGCCGATGCGCTGAATGGTATCGCTGAAGCGTTCACCGGGCAGTCCCTGCTCCTTAAAGAACAGAATGGCCTTTTCCACCACGTTCAGCACCTCTTCTTCGGTGGTGAAGATTTTGCCCAGGGTAAGGCCGCGGGCCCAGCGCTTGCCCCAGCGCCCGCCAACGTATACCTTGTAGCCCACGGTTTCTTCGGTAAACACGCCAAAGGGGCACTTGCCAATGCAGCGGCCGCAGTTGTTGCAGCCTTCGGCATCGTGCACGATCTTGCCGTCTTCCACTTTGCAGTTTTTCACCGGGCAGGCCGCTTCGATCTGGCACTTGCCACAGCCGCGGCACTTGTCGTAGTCGATCTTCGGCACACGCTGGCCAATGATGCCCAGGTCGTTCAGATCGGGCTTGACGCAGTTGTTGGGGCAGCCGCCCACAGCAATTTTAAACTTGTGGGGCAGGGTAACATTGTGGTAGCCGGTATAGAAGCGCTCGTGAATCTTTTCGGAAAGATCGAAGGTATCGATGAGGCCGTACTGGCAGTTGGTGCCTTTGCAGGAAACAATGGGGCGCACCTTGGGGCCGGTGCCGCCGGTTTCCAGGCCTTCTTCCGCAAGAAAAGCGCGGAATTCCTCGATTTTTTCATAGGGGATGCCCTGCAGTTCCACGCACATACGGGAAGTGAAGGTGACATCGCCGTTGCCGAATTTTTCTGCCGCTTCGGCGATCTTCATGGCCTTGCGGGCGGTGATTTTGCCGTTGCGGGTGATGATTCGGGCCTGAAACAGGCCGGGCACGTTCTGATTGTGGAGGAAACCCAACCCCTAGACACGCTTGATTTCTTCGGCGGAACCAGGGGTGGGAACGGTCTTTTCCTCGGGGTATTTGGCCTGCAGTTCGGCAATGGTGTTTTCCAGCAGTTCTGCCACCGGACCCACCGCGGCGGAGCACCGGGCTTCCGGGGTGGCAATGCGTGCTTTCAGGGGCGGGCAGGCGGTGTCGCCCAGCACTTCGCCAAAGCGGGCGTGAAATTCCGCAATGACCAGGGGGTAATCCGGGCCAAGGCGGTCGTAAAACATACGGCCCAGCACGGCCACGCCGCCGCTGAGCAGACCGCAGGCTTCGCCGCTGCCGCACATACCGCCGGAAAAGCCGGTGAGCATGGCTGCATCGGCAGCCGAAATACCCAAATTGTACACATCGTTGGCCGCCAGCAGAACGGACTCTGCACAGCGCCGGCCGCGGGTGATGTAATATTCCATGATTTTATCTTTCAGCATAATGGCCCTCCTTGCCAAACGGAGCGAGTTGTTTGCCTTTAGTATACCGCAGAACAGAGGCAAAGTAAAGGGCGGCGTGTTTTTCCGGCCGGGCGGGGCGTTTTTGCAGGGAAAATTGACATCTCTTCCCGGTTTCGTTATACTGAAAACAGAAACCTGAAAAGGAGCTGATGGTATGAAAAGAATATGCTGGCTGCTGGTACTGTTGCTGCTGTTTACCGGCTGTGCCGCCCCGACAGAAACGCCCCTCTCTTCCGTTCCTGCGTCCTCTGCGGAACAGAGCGTGGCTTCTCTGCCCAACAGTGCAAAAGAGGAGTCTTCTGCGGAGTCTCCGGAAGCTTCTTCGGAAGTTTCATCTGCTGTATCTTCCGAAACATCCTCCGAAGAATCTGCGGTGACCTCCGTGGAGAATGTATCTTCGCAGGCGCCGGAAATCTCTTCCTCCGAAGCGGAAGAACCGTCTTCTTCGGAACCGGAGACTTCTTTGGAAAGTTCGGAAACACCGGTGTCTTCCGAAGAGCATTCAACGCTGTATATTCCCGGGCTCAGCGTGGAAGATGTGATTTTGTATTTCAACGAGGTGTGCCTGGATGCGGAATACGTGAATACCGGCGATGCTACCCTGGTGCAGAAGTGGACCGGGCCCATTTGCTATGAGCTGTACGGCGATTACACCGCCGCAGATGCTGACCTGGTGAAGGCGCTGGCGGGGATTTTGAATGAGATCGAGGGTTTTCCCGGCATGTACCAAAGCAGCGGGGAGGATTACCCGGTGCTGCGTATTTCTTTTTATACAGCCGAAGACCTGATGGCCCAGATGGGCAGCGTGGTGAACTACGAAACGGTGGACGGCGCGGTGGAATACTGGTACGATGGCGAAAACCAAATTTACGATGCCCGCATCGGTATTCGCTGCGATATTGACCAGTACCTGCGTAACTCCGTGATTCTGGAGGAAATTTACAACGGCCTGGGGCCTATACAGGATACCTGGCAGCGGGAAGACAGCATTGCCTACGCCGGCTACAGCGAGCCCCAGTGGCCAACGGAGGTGGATCTGCTGATTTTGAAGCTGCTGTACCACCCGGATATGCTTTGCGGCATGGATGCTGCCGCCTGCGAAGACGTGATCCGCAGCCTGTACTATTAAGCGTTTTATTTGTATACATAACGAGGTGAACGACTATGAAAAAATGGGTTATTTATATTTTGTGCTTCTTGCTTTATTTTGGTCTTACAGGATGTTCGGAGAACGAAGCCGTAGTGGATGCTTCCAGTGACAAAACAGATCATGTTATGGATGTTGGGCAAGCGAGTATTGTGGGTATTCCGAGTATAAAAGCGGCTTTAACATACAAGTCCACAGGTTTCGGAGAACCCTGCGTAATTGTTGGTACAGTAACGGACAAAGTTGTTGAGGAACGTGAACGCGGTGCGCTTTATCAAGTGGAAGTTCATCAAGTGATTCATGGTGACGTAGGCGAAGTGAACTTGTTGCAGACATATGGGTTTGAGTGGAACTCTGATGAGCCATACTTGATGATTTTAATACCGAGATTGTCCAATAAAAACGAGTATCATCGTGTTGGGGTTTATCAAACCCTGTTTTGGGTGGAAGATGGGCAGTTACAAGGTGGCAGCAAAACTTTGGTTGAAGAAATAAAAGCCGACATTGCCGCCAAAACCTACACCCGCAACGGCGTTGTGCCGGATGTGAACACCATGGATGGCCTGGCAGAGTATTTTGCCGCCCGAATAGAAGCCCTGGAAAAAACCAAATAACAAAAGAAAGACCGACTCTCGCCTGAGAGCCGGTCAATTTTTTGCTGTAATTTTAGATAGTGATCAGTTCGTACTGATCGGTGCCGATGCCCATCTTAATGGAATGCTCGATCTGAGAATGCCAGTCGGTGGTGGGGGCGGAATCGATGAAGTGGTCGTGGTGCACATGGGGCATATGGTCCAGCTGGCTGCCGGAAACAACGATCTGCTTGTTCACCGCGTCGGCGCAGGCCTGGTCCAAAGCAACCGGGTCGAAGGAGGCGAACATACCCACGTTGGGCACGATCGGAATGTCGTTTTCGCTGTGGCAATCGCAGTTGGGAGAAACATCGATGACCAGGCTGATGTGGAAGTGGGGACGGCCATTCAGCACGGCCCAGCTGTATTCTGCCATTTTGCGGTTCAGAATATCGTTGGTCTCGTCGTCCGGGCTGTACACGGCATCCATGGGGCACACGCCAATGCAGCGGCCGCAGCCTACGCACTTGTCGTGGTCAATGGTGGCCTTGCGGTCGGTAATGCTGGGGCCATCGTGGGCGCAAACCTGCACGCAGCGGCCGCAGCCTACGCACTTTTCAGCGTGGATGCGGGGCTTGCCGGCGCTGTGCATTTCCATTTTGCCCGCGCGGGAGCCGCAGCCCATGCCGATGTTCTTGATGGCGCCGCCGAAACCGGTGAGTTCGTGGCCCTTAAAGTGGTTCAAAGAAATGAACACATCCGCATCCATAATGGCGCGGCCAATCTTGGCTTCCTTCACGAATTCGCCGCCTTCAACAGGAACCAGAACTTCGTCGGTGCCCTTCAGGCCATCGGCGATGATGACATGGGCGCCGCTGGTGGAGAAAGGAGAGAAGCCGTTCACAAAAGCAGTGTCCAGGTGGTCCAGGGCGTTCTTGCGGCCGCCAACATACAGGGTGTTGCAGTCGGTCAAAAAGGCTTTGCCGCCCAGTTCCTGCACAACTTTGGCCACCACGGCGGCGTAGTTGGGGCGCAGGAAGGCCAGGTTGCCGGGCTCACCAAAGTGCATTTTGATGGCGGCGTACTTGTGGTCAAAATCGATATTGCCAATGCCTGCAGCCTTGATAAGGCGTTCCAGCTTCTGAGGCAGGTTTTCGGCAAAGGTGGTGTGCATGTCTGTAAAATATACTTTTGCTTTTTCCATTGTTGCTCCTCCGTATTTTCAATGATTAAGCCAGTTCAGCATCCCTTTTATTCTATAGCATCTGTACCGCAAAGTCAAGCGTGCAGATATCCGCAAGTTGTATGCATACAGCTTGAATTGGAGTTGACAAGCGGCCACGCTCTCCGTTATACTGAAATCAAAGCCGGAACCCCGGCAACGATTGGACGGAGGAAATACACTATGGCAAAACTGCATATCGGCGGCACTTCTCACAAGGGCACCGTCAACCCGGAAATTTACGGGCATTTTTCTGAACATTTGGGCCGCTGCATTTACGGCGGTATTTATGTGGGCGAAGATTCTCCCATTAAAAACGTGAACGGCATGCGCTGCGATGTGATCGAAGCGCTGAAGAAGATGCAGGTGCCGGTGCTGCGCTGGCCCGGCGGCTGCTTTGCCGATGAATACCACTGGAAAGACGGCATTGGCCCCAAGGAAGAGCGCAAGCGCATGGTGAACACCCACTGGGGCGGTGTGGTGGAAGACAACAGCTTCGGCACCCATGAGTTTATGGAACTGTGCCGCCAGCTGGGCTGCGAACCCTATGTGAACGCCAATGTGGGCAGCGGCACCGTGCAGGAAATGAACGAGTGGGTGGAATACATGACCTTCGACGGCGTTTCTCCCATGGCGGCCCAGCGCGAGGCCAACGGCCACAAGGAACCCTGGCACCTGAAGTACCTGGGTGTTGGCAACGAAAACTGGGGCTGCGGCGGCAATATGCGCCCCTCTTACTATGCGGATGAATACCGCCGTTACCAGACCTACTGCCGCAACTACGGCGACAATAAGCTGTATAAGATCGCCTGCGGCCCCAATGTGGATGACTACGAATGGACCGACACCGTGATGTCCATTGCCGGCCGGTATATGGATGGTCTTTCCATGCACTACTATACCGTTCCCACCGGCGTGTGGGCCGATAAGGGCAGCGCCACGGAATTTGATACCAACCTGTACTATGCCACCCTGAAAAAGACCATGTACATGGAAGCGCTGGTGCGCCGTCACAGCGAGATCATGGATAAATACGATCCCGAAAAGCGCGTGGGCCTGCTGGTGGACGAATGGGGCTGCTGGCACAACGTGGAACCCGGCACCAACCCCGGCTTTTTGTACCAGCAGAACACCATGCGCGATGCCGTGGTAGCCGGTCTGAACCTGAATATCTTCAATAAGAACTGCGACCGCGTGAAGATGGCCAACATTGCCCAGCTGGTGAACGTGCTGCAGTCTGTGATCCTCACCGATGGCGACGATATGCTGCTGACCCCCACCTACCATGTGTTTGAAATGTATAAGCACCACCAGGGCGGCCAGCTGATGTACAGCACCGTGGAGAACTTTGAAGTGGGCGAGGGCGAAAACTGGGTGCCCAACCTGCAGGAATCTGTGACCCGCGATGCCGACGGTAAGCTGCATATCACATTGGTGAACACCTCTGCCACCGAAAGCTATCCCATCGAGACGGTCATCGATGACTTTAAGCCCACCGCTGCCTGTGCCGAACTGGTGACCGGCGCCATCGATGCCCATAACACCTTTGAGAACAAAACCGTGGTGGAAAAGCAGACCGCCGACGTTACCGTGACGGACACCGGCCTGGCCTTCACCATCCCCGCCTGCTCTGTGATGCACATTACCGTAGAATAAATGAACAAAAAGAATTGCCCTTCCGGTTGGAGGGGCAGTTTTGTATTAGAAATAAACGTAAAAGCTTTGTCCACTTTCTCGAAAGTGGTGGGG
>JAFYOA010000182.1 GCA_017547865.1 Clostridia bacterium | reverse complement strand
TGTCTGGATACCTGCCATGTGTACGATGCCGGTTATGATATCGTGCAGAATCCAGATGGTGTGCTGGATGAATTCGACCGGGTGATCGGTTTGGAGCGCTTGAAAGCGATCCATATCAATGATTCCAAAAATCCCATGGGCAGCCGCAAAGACCGACATGAAGTGATCGGCGGCGGTTTTCTTGGTTACGATGCAATCCTGCGGGTGGTCACCCACCCAAAATTGCGGCATTTGCCGTTTTATTTGGAAACTCCCAACGAGCTTTCCGGCTATGCAAAAGAAATTGCCTGGCTGCGGGAAGGTGCTGCGGTGCTTCAACAAAAGAAGGAGAATGTTTAAATGGCTACAGTAGCGGTTGTTACCGATACAAACAGTGGCATATTGCCTGCACAGGCAAAAAAGTTAGGTGTTTACACCGTTTCCATGCCGTTTTATATCGATGGCAAACTGTACATGGAAGGGGAAGATCTGACCCCCGAAGAATTCTATAAATTCCAGGAAGCCGATGCGGATATCAAGACTTCCATGCCTTCTGTGGGTGTGGTTACCGCTTTGTGGGAAGAACTTTTGCAGACCTATGATGAGGTCGTGTATATTCCTATGTCCAGCGGGCTGAGCAGCAGCTGCCGTACCGCTACGGCTATGGCAGAAGAAGATTTTCCCGGCAAGGTATTTGTAGTGGATAATCAGCGCATTTCCGTGCTGCAGCGCCATACGGTGCTGGAAGCCAAAGCTATGGCCGATGCCGGTTTTACCGGCGAGCAGATTCGCGCCAAACTGGAAGAGACTAAGCTGGATGCCGATATTTACATTGCGGTGGATACGCTGAAATATCTTCGCCGCGGCGGACGTGTGACCCCCGCTGCCGCTGCCCTGGGTACAGTGCTGAACATTAAGCCTGTGCTGCGTATTAAGGGTGAAAAGCTGGATGCCCATACCAAGGTGCGCGGCAAAATCGCTGCCAAACAAGCTATGATGCGCGCTCTGAAGGAAGCCATTGCGAACGATCCCCGTCTGTATAGCCTGGATAAAGAAGGCCGCCTGGCGGTGGGTGTGGCTTATACCGGCAACAGAGAAGAAGCAGAAGCCCGTGCCAAAGAGATGAAAGCCGAATTCCCCGGCCATCTGTTCTATATGGATGAGCTGGCTTTGAGTGTCGCCTGCCACGTGGGCCGCGGTGCTCTGGGTGTTGGCTGCTACATCGATATGACCAAGGATTTTAAGAAATAAGCAAAAGTCGTCGGAAAATTTCCGGCGACTTTTTTCTTGCTTTTTCTGTAGGGAAGCGCTATGATAAAGAAAAAAGCGGAGGTGCCTATGGAACTGATTGAGAAAAACACCGTGGAAGCAAAGAATCAATTGCGGCCGACCGAGGTTGTGCAGTTTGAAAAGCTGGAAAACACCGGCCTTCGGGTGCTGTTTGCTGGCAATTCCATCACGCTTCACGGCATCAAGCCGGAGATCGGCTGGCACTGGCTGTGGGGTATGGCTGCTTCTGCCAAAGAGAAAGACTATGTTCATCGTCTCATTGAAAAAATCAGCGCCCTTTGCCCGGATGCCGCTTACTGTATCGGGCAGGTTTCTGCCTGGGAAGTGGATTATAAGCATGGGGAAGAGAGCTACGATCGCTTTAAAGAGGCTTCTTATTTCGGCGCTGATATCATCGTGATGCGATTTGTGGAAAACTGCCCCTGGGATGATTTTGACCAGCCTTTGTTTGAACGCGAACTGAAAAAGATGCTGGATTTCCTCAACTCCACCGGCAAGGCAAAGATTATTCTCACCACCGGTTTCTGGAAGCATATCGCCGACGACGGTATTCGTGCCGTGGCGGCAGAGCGCGGTTACCCGCTGGTGGAACTGGGCGATTTGGGCGAACTGGACGAGATGAAAGCCGTGGGTCTGTTTGAACACACCGGCGTAGCTTAGCACCCCGGCGATAAAGGCATGGAAGCTATTGCGGAACGCATTTTTGAAGTTCTGCGGCAATACCTGTAAAAACAATAAACAAAAAGCACTTACGGAAAAATCCGTAAGTGCTCTTTTTTATGTTTGCGGTTAAATCAGGCTTCTTCGCAGTTCTGGGTGGCGATCAGTTCCACGCCGGTACCGCAGATGTCTTCCAGCAGCACATCGCCGATGTGCACAGGAGCCTTGGCCACAACAGCGTTGATGGCTTCCATGCAGGGGAAGATGGTGTTCTTCGGCACGTCGGTACGGGTTTTAACGGCAACCACCGGCTGTTTGCCGCCTTCCACCTTTACGGTGGAGGTGACGATGCGGGTGGGATTGGTCAGCTCTTTGTTGGCGTAGGTCACACCGCGGGGGCAGGTGTTGCCGGTTACGTTCACAGGCTTGCCGTCTTCCAGTTCCACGGTGAGCAGGCAGCCCAGGGGGCAATTGATGCAGGTCAGTTGTTTGGTCTCGTTCATGCTTCTGCTACCTCCACAGTGATGGTCTGCACATTCTTGCCGAGGAGATCGGCCTTCTTCAGCACAGCCTTTTCCATTTCGCCCGGTGCCATGATCTGCCGCTTCATGTGGCTCACACGCACGTCGTCGTAATACACATTGATGTAAGCGTTCTTATACACAGCACCCACGCGGAAACGCACGGTCAGGGTGTCG
>JAFYOA010000181.1 GCA_017547865.1 Clostridia bacterium | reverse complement strand
GGCCGCCGCACTGGAAGAAGCGGCTGCGTATCTCAGTGAAGAGCGACGCAAACATACGGAGATCGCTTTTTTCGGCGGCAGTTTTACCGCCATTCCCCGGCAGATGATGATCTCTCTGCTGGAACCCGCAGCACAAAGCCTGCGCCGGCATGGGTTTGCGGGCATTCGTCTTTCCACCCGTCCGGATGCCATTGACGAAGATGTTCTGACGGTTTTAAAGCACTACGGTGTCACCGCCATTGAGCTGGGGGCACAATCCATGCGGGATGATGTGCTGCTGGCCAATTACCGGGGGCACCGTGCCGCCGATGTGGAAGCCGCTGCGGCTTTGATCAAAGCCCATGGTTTTTCTTTGGGGCTGCAAATGATGACGGGCCTGTACGGTGATACCGACGAAGGTGCCCTGTACACCGCCGAAGAATTCATTCGCCTGCAGGCAGATACGGTGCGCATTTACCCGGCCATTACCCTGCCGGGCACCATGCTGGCCCATTGGTATGCCAAAGGGCAGTACCGCCCCCAAAAGCTTGAGGAGGCCGTTGGCCTGTGTGCCGGGCTGCTGGAACGCTTTGAGGCCGCCGGTGTGAATGTCATCCGCGTGGGGCTGCACGATTCTCCCGAACTGGCGCAGAACCATATTGCCGGGCCATACCATCCGGCGTTTCGAGAATTGTGCGAGAGCCGCCGTTTTTTCATCAAACTGCTGGCAGAACTGCAGAAACTGCAGCCGACAGCTTCCGTTACGGTGCGGGTGAACCCCCGCAGTCGCTCTGTTGCGGCAGGGCAGAAGAAAACCAATCTCACCGCCTTTTTGCAGGCGGGTTACACCGTCCTTTTCAAAGACGACCCGACGGTACCGCCGGGCGGCTTTTCTGTGGATAGAATTTGATTCCAATGAAAGTGTAGGTGGAGGAATGCTTCTTAAATCTCTTGAGCTGCAAGGCTTCAAGACATTCCCCGAAAAAACCAAACTGACCTTCGAAAACGGCATTACCGCCGTGGTGGGGCCCAACGGCAGCGGCAAGAGCAACATCAGCGATGCCATGCGTTGGGTGCTCGGCGAACAGTCTGCCAAAACGCTGCGCTGTTCCCGCATGGAAGACGTGATCTTCAACGGCACCCCCAACCGCCGCGGAATGAGCTGCGCGGAGGTCACCCTCACCATTGATAATACCGACCGCCGCCTGGCTTTTGACGGCGATACCGTGGCGGTTACCCGCCGCTTTTACCGCTCCGGCGATAGCGAATACCTCATCAACAAGGCCTCCGTGCGCCTGAAAGATATCCACGAGTTGTTCATGGATACCGGCCTGGGCCGCGATGGCTATTCCATGATCGGCCAGGGCAAGATCGACAGCATTGTGGCTGCCCGCAGCGAAGACCGCCGGGAGATCTTTGAAGAAGCTGCCGGTGTGTCCCGCTTCCGTTACCGCAAAGAGGAGGCCGAGCGCCGCCTGGCCCGTGCGGAAGATAACCTGGTCCGCTTGCGGGATATTCTCAGCGAGCTGGAAGGCCGCGTGGGCCCGCTGAAAGAGCAGGCCGAAAAAGCCGAGCTGTTCCTGGTGTACAGCGCCGAAAAGAAAGATCTGGAGATCAGCGTGAGCCTGGCTGCTTTGGAGAAAAGCGGTTCCGCCCTGCGGGAACAGGATCACAAAATTGCCGCATCGCAGGCCGAGTTTGACGAGGCCGTGGCAAAGATCAATGCGCTTTCTGAAGAAGCCGAGCGGGTGTTTGCCGAAACAAACGCCCTAACCGCTGCCATGGATGAGCTGCGTACCGCCGCCGCCACCGATGATGCCGCCGCTGCCCGTACCGAGGGCGAGATCGGCATTCTGCGGGGCACCGTTGCACACAATAAAGATACTGTCTCCCGCATTGAGCGTGAGGTGGCTCAGTCCCGCCTGTCTTCCGAGGATATCGGACGACAGATTACCGAAAAAGAAGAAGCCGCCCGCAAAAAGAGCGAAGAGTGCGATGCACTGAACGCCCGCTTTATGGAGCTTTCTGCCCGGGTGGACGAGCTGCGCCGGTCTTTGGATGCCGGTGCGCAGGATACCGAGACACTGGCTGCCGCCGTGGCTGCAGAAAATGCCGCTATGGGCGAGCTGCGTGTGCAGGCCTCTGCCGCCCGGTCTTCCATCGAAGAAATCGGCCGCCGCCGGGATGCCATTGAAGAAGCCGCCGAAGAAGCCCGTGCGCAGGCTGAAAAATTCGCTGCTGCCGAAGAAGAACTGACCACCATGGCGAGCGATCTGCAGCAGCAGATCACCGCTGCTGAAAACGGTATGCAGGG
>JAFYOA010000180.1 GCA_017547865.1 Clostridia bacterium | reverse complement strand
CGAACTGTATGTGGCCCGTGAAGAACTGGGCGGCAAGACCATTGCCGAAGCCCTGCTGGTGCCCACCAGAATTTACGTCAAGCCCGTTCTGGCTCTGCTGGAAAAAGTGAATGTGAAGGGCATTTCTCACATCACCGGCGGCGGTTTCTATGAGAATATCCCGCGTTCCATTCCCAGCGGCCTCTCCGCCAAGATCACCAAGGATGCCGTTAAGGTCCTGCCCATCTTCGATGTCATTGCCAAGTGGGGCAATATTCCCGAGCGCGATATGTTCAACACCTATAACATGGGCGTTGGCATGAGCATTGTGGTGGCCAAGGAAGACGTGGAAAAGGCCCTGGAAGTGCTGAAAGCCAGCGGCGAAGACGCATATGTCATCGGCGAGATCGTGGAAGGCGACGAGGGCGTTATCTTCGCATAATCAACAAACGGATAGTGGCTGCGGCAAGAAAATTGCCGCGGCCGGTTTCTGTTTTTTTACCCTTGCAAAAAAATGCAGGAAAGGCAGGGTTCGGACCCTATGAGCGAACAGAAAATCAACATTGCGGTGTTTGTTTCCGGCGGCGGCACCAACCTGCAGGCTCTCATCGATGCCCAGAACAGCGGCATCATTCAGAGCGGCGAGATCAAACTGGTGATCTCCAACAGCAGCAAGGCCTATGCTCTTACCCGTGCGGCAGACAACGGCATTCCCGCGGCGGCTGTGGTGAAGAAAAAGCTCGGCTCCCAGGAGGCTTTTGAGGCCCGCGTGAACGAACTGCTGGAAGAACATAACATCGACCTGATCGTGCTGGCAGGCTTCCTGGCCATCCTCAGCGAGGACTTTACCAAAAAGCATGCCGGACGCATCATCAACATTCACCCGTCCCTCATCCCGTCTTTCTGCGGCAAGGGGTATTACGGGCTGAAAGTACACGAAGCGGCCCTGGCCTACGGTGTAAAAGTCACCGGTGCCACCGTGCATTTTGTCAACGAGATCCCGGACGGCGGGCAGATCATTCTGCAGAAAGCCGTTTACATTGAAGAGGGGGATACCCCCGAAGTGCTGCAGCAGCGCGTAATGCAGCAGGCCGAATGGCTGATTCTGCCCCAGGCCACCGAAATGATCAGCGCGCAGATCAAAGCTGCAAAGGAGAACGAATAATGAGTGTTTATGACGTGAAAGACCTGAGCGTGGAGCTGCAGAACAATGCTTACCCCGGCCGCGGCATCGTCATCGGCAAAACCGCCGACAGCAAATTTGCCGTTGCTATGTATTTCATCATGGGCCGCAGTGCCAACAGCCGCAACCGTGTTTTTGTGATGGATGCCGAAGGCAATGTGGAGACCCGCCCCTTTGATGAGTCCAAGGTGGAAGATCCCAGCCTGATCATCTACACCGCCGTGCAGAAGAACGGCAACAATCTGATCGTCACCAACGGCGACCAGACCACCACCATCCACGAGTTCCTGAATGCCGGCAAGACCTTTGAAGAAGCTCTGGATACCCGCGAGTTCGAGCCCGATGCCCCCAACCTGACCCCCCGCATCAGCGGCATGATGACCTTCGCCAACGGTGATTTCACCTACAAGATGAGCATTCTGAAGAGCGGCGATGCCGAAGGCACCTATTGCAACCGCTTCACCTTTGATTATAACCATGCTACCCCCGGTGTGGCTCACTTCATCCACACCTATGGCGGCGATGGCAATCCGCTGCCCACCTTCACCGGTGAGCCGGAGCGTGTTTCCCTGAAGGCTTTCCAGTACGATATCGACCGTTCCACCACCGAGGTATGGAACAGCCTGAACCCCGAAAACCGCATCTCCCTGTTCGTGCGTTACATCGACCTGGAGACCGGCGAAGAAAAGACCCGAATTGTGAATAAATACTGCTGATTGCATTTTACGGAGGACATTATGAAAGTCATGGTCGTCGGCGGTGGCGGAAGAGAACACGCCATCATCAAAGCCCTGAAAAAGAGCCCGCAGATCGACACCCTGTATGCCCTGCCCGGCAACGGCGGTATGGCAGCCGATGCAGTGTGCGTGAACGTTGGCGCCAAAGATATTGACGGTATTGTGGCCTTTGCCAAAGAAAATGCCATCGATTTCGCCGTGGTTGCTCCGGATGATCCGCTGGTGCTGGGCGCTGTGGATGCCCTGCAGGCCATCGGTATTCCCTGCTTTGGCCCTGAGGCCAAGGCTGCCATCATTGAAGGCAGCAAGGTTTTCTCCAAGAACCTGATGAAAAAATACGGTATTCCCACCGCAGCTTATGAAGTATTCACAGATATGGATGCAGCCCTTACATACCTGGAAACCGCTCCCATCCCTACGGTAATTAAGGCAGATGGCCTGGCGCTGGGCAAGGGCGTTATCATCGCAATGACGCGTGACGAGGCTAAGGATGCTGTTCGTTCTATGATGGCTGACAAGGTGTTCGGTAAGAGCGGCGATCAGATCGTTATTGAAGAGTTCCTTACCGGCCCGGAAGTTTCTGTCCTGTCTTTCACCGATGGAAAAACCGTGGTGCCTATGATATCTTCTATGG
>JAFYOA010000179.1 GCA_017547865.1 Clostridia bacterium | reverse complement strand
TGGTAAGGCTGGCCAAGCTCAATGCCGGCCATAAAGTGCAGGCCTTTTTCTGCCGCTTCTTCCCGCAGGGCGTGTACTTCGCGGTACATGGCGGGAATTTCCTCCCGCAGGTGATGCTCCGGCAAAAACTGTGCATCGCAATGATCGGTGATGCACACATGGGTCAGCCCCTTTTGCAGGGCGCTTTCCATCATAGCACGCACAGGTGCTTCGGAATCGAATGAATGGCAGGAATGGCAGTGCGTATCCGGCAAACAGTTCAGCATAAAAATCTCCTGAAAAACAAAATAGAGTTGCGAGGAGCATTGCCCCTCAAAATTGCGCAAGCAGGATTTCGTGCAAAGATTATACCACGAAGCAAAAATGCTTGCTCGCAAGGGCATTTTTGCGAGGCCGTCAATATGCATGGCGGCGAAACGCCGCGGGGGGCATTGCCCCCAAAGACCGCGCAGCGGGATTTCATGCAAATATTATAACACGGAACAACCGAATTGGAAAGCATTTCCCCGGCGGCAAAAGAATTTATATCTGCAAAAACAGCGATGTATATTTCTGCCGGCCAAAGGCAAGCTATGAAAAAACAAGCAAAGGAATGATTTTATGTTGGATATCATCGCTTTGATCCTGCTCATCATCGGCGGCATCAACTGGGGCAGCGTCGGCATTCTGCAGTTCGATCTGGTCGCCTGGCTTTTCGGCGGGCAGGATGCCCTGCTGAGCCGCGTGGTGTACACGCTGGTGGGACTCTCTGCCCTGTGGTGCATTTCGTTTTTCTTTAAAGAAAACGACATGCTGGGCAAAGGAAAAGACGACATGTAAAAACAGCGCGCACAGCAAAAAGACCGGCGGTTACCGCCGGTCAAATCGTTTATTTTAGGGTACGCAGGCCTTTTGGGTATTTGTTTTTCAGCACACCACCGCTGGCTTTGCCAAAGCCGGTGATGGCGCCGCACACGCAGACCGCCGTATACCCCTTGCCGCCGCACTCGATCTCTTCTCCATGCAAAAACGCCGCCAAACGCGGGTCATCGGCAGAAAGTTCCAGCACCTGGGCACATTCTTCCGGGTATGCGCTCATAAACAGACCATGGGCAGGCTCCAGCCGCTTGCCGCGCACTTCGCCCACCTCCACACCGGCACGCAGAACGGGCAGACCTTTCAGGTCCGGCAGTTCTTCCGGCAGCAGCAGCACACGCCCGCCAACAACCGCCAGTTTTTCTGCCGGGCGGCCGGGCATGGCTTCTTTCAAAAATTCACGGGCCAGCTGTACTTCCGGGGCCGGCTTTGCGGGCAGCTGGTAGGGCTTTACCAAACCGCCACCGCCGTTTACCCGGCGGAATTTTGCCACAAAGTGCCCCTCGCCCCCATCCATGGGGAAAATCCGCAGGGCATCCACTCCATAGGCCGGGCGGCCAAACGAGACCCCGGGGCTTTCCAGCACAAAATCCGGATGTTCTGCCAAAAAGGCCAGCACGGTCTCTTCGTTTTCCTCTTTGGAGAAAGTGCAGGTGGAATACACCAGCACGCCGCCTTCCCGCAGGCAGTTTGCCGCCTGGTGAAGAATCCCCCGCTGGCGCAGAGCACAGGCCTCCGGAGACTGGGGTGTCCATTCCTCCACGGCGATCTCATCGCGGCGGAACATTCCCTCGCCGGAGCAGGGGGCATCCACCAAAATTTTATCGAACCAGCCGGGAAGTTTGGGGCACAGGTCTTCCGGGTAAGCGTTGGAGACCACCGCGTTGCGCACGCCCAGCCGCTCGATATTGGAAAGCAGAATCTGCGCCCGGCTGCGGATAGGCTCATTGGACCACAGCAGCCCTTCCCCCTGCAGCAAAGAGGCAATTTGGGTGGATTTCCCCCCGGGGGCGGCGCAAAGATCCAGCACGCGGTCGCCGGGCTGCGGGTTCAGCACCGTCACCGCAGAAGCCGCGGAAGGCTCCTGGGAATACACCGCACCGGCATGATGCAGCGGAGAAGAACCAATCCCCTCTTCTCCATTGTAATAATACGAAAGCGGCGAGAACGGCGTAGGTTCCACCGCGTTTTTAAAATGCTTTTCAAAAGCTTCCCGGGTGCATTTCAGCGGGTTCAAGCGAACGCCGCGGCGCACCGGGGCATCGTACTGCGCCAGAAAAGCCGGGTATTCCTCGCCCAGCATAACCTGCATACGGTTTAAAAATTCTTGCGGAAGTTGTTTCAACCTTCATTCCTCCCAAGATGTACTGTGCATATTTTACCGCAAAACCGGCCACAATACAAGATGCAACGGGAAGGAGGTGCTTTGCATGGACAAGCAGTACCAGAACAGCAAGAACCAGGAACAGAAGAATCAGAATCAGAATCAGAACCAGAAGAACCAGAACTGCAAGAAGCAGGGCGGCCAGAACAAGAACGACCAGTATTAAGCAAAAAGAAAACAGGGTGTACCGCAGTACATCCTGTTTTTTATATTTTGTGTATTCAGCGCTGCAGTTCTTCCATTACAATCTCCTGCCAGCGCCACAGGCAGGCGGGGTTATGGTGCACGGTGCTGATGTCTTTCAGCAAAAATTCCACATTGCGGCCATAGGCTTTGGCGGCGGCAAGGGTACGGCGAATATCCTCCCGCACCAGCTGTTCGTCCAGCTTTCCGCTGGCAAGATACGCCGGGTTGGGTTTATTGCTCATCACGCAGTCGTCGGGCATCACTTCCGCAAAATGTTCCCGCTGGCTCCAGGGGCTGCAGGAAAGCTTGCGGATTTTAGGCAGCTTTGCAATGAATTCCATGCGGTCATCCAAACGGTCGCAGCAGCCGTAATAAATCGCGCCGAAATACGGGAAAACGCGCTTCATATACTGTACTTCGAACTCGTTGGTGATGGCCGGCGATACCGACGTAAACAGCTGCGCCAGGCCAAAAGCCCAGGCATTGCCGGAAAGAGCATGGTCGCCTTCTTTTGGCATATTATTTAAGAAAGTAGGAGAACAATGGCACAGGTTGGAATTGATATCAAAGCCTTCCAGTTCGTTGAGCTGGTGGATCATGCCGATTATGCCCTGGGTCAGTTTTTCCATCAGGGCATGGATCATTTCCGGTTCATCCATCAGGGCGAAGTAGCAGTTCTCCACCCCCATCCACTGGGCGATTGTATCCCAGATGCCCAGGTGCATGCACTGGCCATTGAGCCGGAAATCGATGATGCCGTCGAAAACAATCTTCGCCTGTTCCACGATCTCCGCTTCTCTTTCCGCATCCAGGGTGATCTTCGGCATTTGAATGCGTTCCACATCTTCCATGCTGTTGATCTGGTTGATATACTCGCGGCTGAGTATTCGGGGTGGAAGATCTGCAGGGCAACCTTGCAGTCGTACTTGTGCATGGCATCGGCCAGACGCTGAAAGGTGGGAATCTGGCGGTCATCGCAG
>JAFYOA010000178.1 GCA_017547865.1 Clostridia bacterium | reverse complement strand
TATCAATGCCGATCATCTGCTGGACGCCATCATCGTTGGTGTGGTGGCCGGCCTGATCGGTGCGCGGCTGTATTATGTAATTTTTTACCCCGGTGATACATACCGGAATGACCCGATGCAGATTTTCAACATTACAGCCGGCGGCCTTGGTATTTACGGCGGCATCATTGCCGGTTTGGGCAGCGGCGCGCTGGTGGCTCGTCTTCGTAAGATGAGCGTACCTGCTGTATTGGATGTTGCCGTGCTTGGTTTTCTGATCGGCCAGTGTGTTGGCCGTTGGGGCAATTTTATGAACCAGGAAGCTTTTGGATCTCCTACCGACCTGCCTTGGGGTATGCTCAGCGAGGGAACAGGCAACGTAGCCGTTCATCCGTGCTTCCTGTACGAGTCCCTCTGGTGCCTGATGGGTTTTGTGCTTTTACACTTCTTTACCCGTAAACTGCGCCGGTATGACGGACAGACGTTTTTGATGTATCTGATTTGGTATGGCAGTGGCCGTTTCTTTATTGAGAGCTTGCGTACGGACAGTCTGTATATCAATCTGCTCGTAGCAGAAGTAAAGGTGTCGCAGCTGGTGGCGCTGGTTACTGTTTTTACTGCACTTTTGCTGTTGGTTGCCCTGCGTCGCCGTACGCTGCTGACCGGTTGTGGTGCCCGTGCTGTTATGGAGCTGAACGCCATTCGGGATGAATTGCCTGTTGCGGAAGAAGTGAGCGCTGAGGAAACAGGAGACCCCACCGCGGAACTGGCCGACGAAAATGTTGTAGCTTCACAGGATAAGGAAGAAAACGATGGAGAATAAGCGGCTTTTGGCCGGTATAAAAAGTGCCGAAGATTTGCGGGCACTGCCAGAAGAGGAGCTGGAATCGCTTTGCCGGGAAATACGTGATGTAATCATCCAGACCGTTGCAGCCAACGGTGGTCATCTCGCGTCCAATTTAGGCGTGGTGGAATTGACCGTAGCGCTGGATCGGGTTTTCGATCTGTCGAAAGATAAGATCGTATGGGATGTGGGCCATCAAACGTATGCCCATAAACTATTGACCGGCCGATACGAACAGTTTGGTACCTTACGGCAAAAGGGCGGCATTTCCGGTTTTCCGAATCGGCGCGAAAGCGTATATGATCCGCTGACCAGTGGCCACAGCAGTACTTCGATCTCTGCAGCCTATGGCCTTGCCTGCGCAGAGCGGCTGAAGAAAAGCGATGGACACACGGTAGCTGTAATCGGCGACGGCGCGCTTTCCGGTGGTCTTGCCTATGAGGGATTGAACAATGCCGGTCGTTCCAAGCGGAATTTTATCGTTATTCTCAATGATAACGATATGTCTATCTCCAAGAATGTGGGTTCCATGTCCCGGCATCTTACCTCCATTCGCACCAAGCCGAACTATTTGCGTGTAAAATCCGGTATCGAACGTGGTTTGGAGCACATTCCTCTGGTGGGTGTGCCGGTGGCAGGTTGGATCAGGGGCGTTAAAAATAAAATTAAAAAGCTGATTTACCGGGGAAATATGTTCGATGATCTTGGTTTTTCGTACTACGGTCCCATCGACGGACACGATCTCCCCGGACTTTTGCAGGTTCTGCAGTCTGTAAAGGAAATGGATCGTCCCGTTTTGGTTCATGTTGTAACACAAAAGGGAAGGGGCTATACCCCTGCGGAAGATAATCCCGGCGCTTACCACGGTGTTTCTCCTTTTGACCCGGATAAGGGCGTGAAAGAATCTGTTTCTTCTTCTTTTTCAGATGTTTTTTCAGATTCGATCTGTGAGTTGGCTGCTCGCGATCCTGCTGTTTGCGGAATTACGGCTGCTATGGATATTGGTACCGGCCTGGATAAGTTTCGTCGGTCGTATCCGGATCGTTTTTTCGATGTCGGCATTGCCGAAGGCCACGCAGTTACCTTTGCCGGTGGTTTGGCAGCAAACGGTATGAAGCCGGTATTTGCTGTGTACTCTACTTTTTTGCAGCGGGCGTATGACCAAATTTTGCATGATGCCGCGCTGCAGCAGGTGAACATTACACTGGCGGTGGACCGTGCCGGCATTGTCGGCAATGATGGCGAGACACACCAGGGTGTGTTCGATGTGTCTTTCCTTCGTACAGTACCGGGGGTGCAGATATATTCTCCCGCTTATTATGCGGAGTGCCGTGAAATGCTTCGCTGTTCTGTGGATGAGCCTTGTGTATCTGTTGTGCGTTATCCGCGTGGAAAAGAAGGATTCCGGCCGGATGGATTTGAAAGTTCGGGTTCTCCGTGGCAGTTGTTTGGAGAATCTTCTGAGCGTATCTTGGTGACCTACGGACGAACGTTTTCTGCCGCTGCAGAAGCACGGAAAGTTCTGCGGGATAGCGGAATCAATGTGCAGATTTTGAAGTTGAACCGGATTCAGCCGATTGACCCCGCTGCGGTGAAAGTCTGCCTGCAAGCCAGGGAAGTTTATTTTGCAGAAGAAAGTGTGGCCGAGGGAAGCGTGGGAGAACATTTTGCGGCTCTCCTGATGAAAAACGATTTCAACGGCCGTTTTGTGCACCGTGCGGTGCCGAATATGTTTATCCCGCATGCCCAGCCGGATGCGATTCTCCATGGTTTTGGTTTGGATGCAGCCGGGTTGGAGCAAATGATTTTAACAGGGAAAGGGGAATACCATGGCACAGAAGAAGAGACTGGATGTCCTGCTCTTTGAACTTGGACTGGCCGAAAGCCGTGAAAAAGCTAAGGCGCTGATTATGGCTGGCAGTGTATATGTGCAGGGTGAAAAATACGATAAACCCGGTGAAACATTCCCGGATGGAACTATCCCGGAAGTCCGGGGGCAAAAACTGCAGTATGTCAGCCGCGGTGGATTGAAGCTGGAAAAGGCTATGCAGTCGTTCCCGATTGATTTGAACGGATACGTTTGCATGGACATCGGTGCTTCCACCGGCGGTTTCACCGATTGTATGCTGCAAAACGGCGCGGTAAAAGTGTACGCGGTGGATGTGGGTTATGGCCAATTGGCCTGGAAACTGCGTACCGATGAGCGTGTAGTCAATATGGAGCGTACCAATGCCCGGTATCTCACCCACGAGCAGGTGCCGGAAGATGTGGACTTTTTCAGCGTGGACGTTTCGTTTATTTCGCTGTCACTGATCCTTCCGCCTGCGTGGGAACTGTTGGGAGAAAACGGTGCTTGTGTGTGCCTTATCAAACCGCAGTTTGAGGCAGGGCGCGAGAAGGTCGGAAAAAAGGGTGTTGTGCGCGATCCCAAGGTGCATGAAGAAGTAATTCAAAAGATCGTTTCTTTGGCTTTGGAGATCGGGTATGACGTGCTTGGTCTTACTTATTCTCCGGTGAAGGGGCCGGAGGGCAATATTGAGTATCTGATTTATCTGCAGAAGAGCGCAGATGCAACCATAAAAATAACACTGGATATCCCGGCACTGGTGGCGGAATCTCACGCCGCTCTGAACGGTTGATATCCTGGGAGGGAATGGACTATGAAAACCAGACGTCATGCAAAAATTCTTGAACTGATCGCAGAAAGAGATATCGATACCCAGGAGGAATTGCTGCGCTGCCTGCGGGAAAGTGGATTTGATGTGACTCAGGCCACGGTTTCCCGCGATATCAAAGAGCTGCGGCTTGTTAAGTCGCTTTCCGGCAGCGGAAAATATAAATATACCACCGGCAAAGAGGATGCACAGGATATTTCTACCAAATTCCTGTCCATGTTCCATGATTCCGTCCGTATGATCGAAGCGGCCGGCAATCTGGTGGTCGTTAAGACCATGACCGGTATGGCCCAGGCGGTGTGTGCCGCCATCGATTCCATGCAGCCCCGCCCGTTTGTGGGTACCCTGGCCGGTGAGGACACCATTCTGGTGATTTGCAAAACCGAAGCGCAGGCACTGGACATGCAGGATGAACTGAAAAAAGTAGTAGGCGGAAAATGATTTTCTGCCGGTGGAGGTGTCGCGATGCTTTCACAACTTTATATTGAAAATATCGCCGTGATCGAGCGTGCCGCCATTGACTTCGAAGCCGGCTTCAACGTGCTGACCGGTGAGACCGGTGCCGGTAAATCGATTATCATCGATGCGATCCAGGCAATCCGTGGTGAACGGATGTCCAAAGAACTGATCCGTACCGGCGCTGCTTCTGCACAGGTTTCTGCCGTGTTTTCCGATCTGTCGGGTTCGGCAGTGGAAAAGCTCGCTTCCCTTGGTTATGAAGTTGAGAGTGATGGCACTTTGCTGATCCAGCGTACGCTGCGTCCGGAGGGTAAAAGCGTGTGCAAGATCGGTGGCCGCCCGGCGACGGTCTCTGTTCTTAAGGAACTTGGAGAACGGCTTGTAGCAATTTTAGGCCAGCACGAAAGCTATGAGTTGATGACACCGGATCTTCATGTTCGGTACATTGACGCGTATGGCGGGCATGGAGAAATTCTGCACGCCTATGAACAGGCATACAGCGAGCTTCGTGCCATTATGGCACAGCTGGACGCACTGACTGCGGATGAAACCCAAAAGGCACGGCGGACGGATTTGTTGCGTTACCAGATCGAAGAACTGGAAAATGCGGGCATTCGTCTCGGTGAGATTGAAGAACTGAAGCAGCGGCGCGATGTAATGCGCAACAGCGAGAAGATTGCAGCCTTTTTGTACGAAGCCTTATCCGCGCTGGATGGGGACGAAGACCAGGATGGCGCAATGCAGTTGACGGAAAATGCGGCGGCTTCTGCAGAAAGTGCGGCACAGATTCTTTCGGACGTGCATCCTGCCGCCCAGCAGCTGCGGGATGCGGCTTATGCGCTGCAGGATGCAGTGGAAACGCTGCGCGGCTGCAGTGAAACACTTTCGTTTGATGCGGAAGAACTGAACGTCGTGGAAGATCGGCTGGACTATCTGTATCGCCTTGGTTTAAAATACGGCGAAACAGAAGAAGAAATGCTGGGATTTTTGGAACGCAGCAAAGAAGAACTGCTGGGAATCGAGCTTTCGGATGAGAAGATCGAAGAACTGGAGGCTGCTTTTGATGCAGCCAAGGAAAAAGCGATCGCTTTGGCAAAAGAACTTTCTGCCATGCGTCACAGTGCAGCTGCCGATTTTTCGCAGCGCGTAAAAAATGAACTGGCATTTCTGAATATGCCCAATGTGGTGTTTTGCGTGGAGCAGCTGCGCACCTCTCTGCATGCATTGGGATGCGATAAGCTGCAGTTTTTAATTTCCACCAACCCGGGCGAAGAGCCGCGGCCCATGGCGAAGATCGCCTCCGGCGGTGAATTGTCCCGTATCATGCTGGCGATAAAAACGGTTTTGGCAGGAAACGATGACATCGGAACGTTCATTTTCGATGAAATCGACACCGGCATCAGTGGTTTGAGCGCCAGAAAAGTAGGACAAAAACTGAAAGAGGTGGCTGGCAGTCATCAGGTGCTTTGCGTTACACACCTGGCGCAGATCGCAGCCATGGGTGATCACCATTTCCTGATTGAAAAGCATGTGGATGGTGAACGCACATTTACCAACGTAAATTCGCTGGATATGGAAGCACGCAAACGTGAAATTGCGCGCATCGTCAGCGGCGGTGAGATCACCCCTCTCCGACTGAAAATGGCGGAAGAAATGCTGCGCGGAGAAGAGTGAGTTTCGTTTTTTGGTATATATTCTTTAAAATTTATTAGATATTATGTAGACGGGAGGAAATCTGTATGTCCAATGAATATACTGTTGCCCTGAGCAAGCTTATAAAAGAACTTGCTCTGCATGAATTTTATATGCCCTGCAGTGCGGATGAAATTTTGATCCGTTCCGCAAACGTGAATCGTCCCGGTATTGAACTGAATGGTTATTACGAGTATTTTGATCCTGAACGTATCAACTTGATGGGTAAAGCCGAGTTCTCG
>JAFYOA010000177.1 GCA_017547865.1 Clostridia bacterium | reverse complement strand
GCTTGAAATATTCCAGGTTGGACTTGGAAATCAGCCGATACAGATTTTTCAAACCGACCTGGTTTTTTACCAAAATAATCTGATGGTAAGTCGGCAGTTTTTTCGGATCGCCGCCGGCCAAAGCGCCGTTGATCTGAGAAAGCTCGGTCACGCCGGCGTCCAGCTTCAAACGGGACAAAAGCCGCAGCCAGATTTCTGCCAGAACAGCAGCATCATCACAGGCACGATGATGATTGAAAGGTTTGAGTTTCAGGAATGCCGCAACCGTATCCAATTTGCAATTCTTAATTCCGGTCAGCAAAGAACGACAGACCGGAATTGTATCCAGATAAGGATACTTAAACGGAATACCGCAACGTTCACCAGCAGCCCGAAGAAACGAAGTATCAAACCCGGCGTTGTGGGCAATAAGCACCACATTCTCACCGCAGAACGCATAAAAAGCACGAAGCGCTTCTTCTTCTTTGGGAGCACCGGCTACCATTTCATCGTTGATGCCGGTCAATTCGGTGATTTTAGCCGGAATCGGCTTTTCGGGGTCAACAAATGTATTGAAGGAATCCACAATCTCGCCATTACGAATGCGGACAGCACCAATTTCGGTCATGCGTTCCGATTTCGGGCTAAGACCGGTGGTTTCCAGGTCAAAGCAAATGTATTCGCAATCTACAGAACCTTCCGCACTGCCAACCAAAGCAGGAACAAGATCGTTGACAAAGTAGGATTCCACACCGTAGATTACTTTGAAATCACCGCCGCTGCCGGTAATGGACTCCACAGCGTTCATGGCTTCAGGGAAAGCCTGTGCCACACCGTGGTCCGTAATTGCAATGGCTTTGTGTCCCCACTTATAAGCGCGCTTAATCAAATCCTCCGCAGTGGAAACACCGTCCATGCTGGACATAGTGGTATGCAAATGCAATTCTACAAGCTTATCCTTGGCATCATACACCACTTTCACTTGTTCTACAGTAGCAATGCTGCGGGGGCGCATTACATTTTCGCGGTCGTATTTATCGTAAGAAACTTCGCCGCGCACCAAAATAGACATACCTTTTGAAAGACCATCCAGTGCCTTACATTGAGAAATTTCCTGAATGATTTTCAAAGACATGGAATCGGTATAGTCGGAAATATCGATGGAATAGATCTTTCGGGCGCCGTCGCGGGTCTCCTTGGACTCGATGCTGAAAATCTCGCCCCAAATCATCGCCGTGCCAATATCCGGCGTAACATCGCTGATCGGAATCGGATCACCCTTGGTGGTGTGTCCCATAATATCCCGTGCAGTACTGCGCAAAATAGTGGGATTCAAATATTGATCTTTACGTTTGCTGACCTTCCGGGCCTCGCCGCGTTCCAGTAGAGCAGCCTCGTACCGCTCCATTTCTTCCACGGCCTCTTCCCTGCGCTTCTTCTCTTCTTCGTGCTGTACACGCTCGATCAGCGTGGCATCCACTTGCTCCACACGCAGCTTGCCGCCAAAAACAACCTGCAAAGAAATCGAGAACCAATCGCGGATGATTTCTTCAAACTTACGGTCATAGCGTCGGGCATCCAGGAACTCAAAACCACCGTGAGAAAGAGCGACGTGCAAAGTGCCGTTCTTGATGGACACTTCTGCATCCCGCAGTGTTCCGTTCAGGCTGGCATCACTTTCTTTTAAGTAAGCAACCATCGACTGGAAACATTCCGGTGAAAAGCTCTCCGGAGGGAAATTCGGCAGAAGAACAACGCGCCGAAGCTTCAAAGCACTGGCAGCCAGTGCACGTTCCGAAGCGAACACCACTTCCCGCGGAACAAAATGATCAAATTTTGCCCGTACCAGCAGTTCTCTGGCATCGGGATCCACCGTCAGAGAAATCACCTGCGCATTGCCGACTTCCGGCGGAATTGCAGCCTGAATGATCTGCGGTGTGAAAATTTCAGCTATTGTTTTCAATGGAAACCTCCGTTACAGGGCTTCAATCTCAGCCATGAGCGCATCGACCAGCGCTTCTTCCTTTACTTTACGAAGAATTTGTCCTTTTTTAAAAATAAGTCCCTCGCCCTTACCGCCGGCAAGACCGATGTCAGCCTCTCTTGCTTCACCGGGGCCATTCACAACACAACCCATAACAGCTACCGTAATATCTTTTGTGCAGGTGGCCAGGCGGTGCTCCACTTCCTGCGCAATGGAAATCAAATCGATCTGCGTGCGCCCGCAGGTCGGACAGCACACCATGCGGGGCCCCCGAACCAAGCCGAGTGCAGACAGGATATCTTTACCGGCTTGAATTTCCTCCACGGGATCCGCGGTCAGTGACACACGAAGTGTATCGCCAATGCCGCGCTGTAGCAAACTGCCGATGCCAATGGCAGATTTTACCAAACCCATACGAGCAGTACCGGCCTCGGTAACACCCAAATGCAAAGGATAATCGCATCGTTGGCTTACCAGCTCATAGGCTCTGATCATTGTATCCACATTGGAAGATTTGATGGCAATAACAATATCGTTGAAATCGTTCTTTTCCAGCAAAGAAACATGGTACAATGCACTTTCGCACAGCGCCTCTGCTGTAGGTGAACCATATTTCGCAAGAATTTCCTTTTCTACAGAGCCGGAATTCACACCGATACGAATCGGAACACTGTGGTTTTGACAAGCCTTCACTACCGCGCGAACACGGTCGTCGTCACCGATATTGCCCGGATTGATCCGCACTTTATCCACGCCTGCATCGATAGAAGCCAATGCCAGGCGATAATCAAAATGAATATCTGCCACAACGGGGATGGACAACGCATTTTTCAACGCAGGAATCAGTGCAACAGCTTCCATATCCGGAACGGCAGCGCGAATGATCTGGCAGCCGGCTTTTTCCAAACTCACGGCCTGTTTTACACTGTTTTCAATATCATGCGCAGGCACGTTCAGCATAGATTGGATGGACACCGGAGCGGTTCCGCCAACATATATATTCCCCACTTTGACCTGCCGTGTTTTTTTACGCACAATTGCCATAACATTTAACCTCCAAACCCACTAAAAACATCGCTCATCCAAACGAGCTGCCGGTAATCAACCGCACAATATCGTTAAATGTAATTACAACCATAAAAGCCATGAGAAGAACAAAACCCGCGGCGTGTACCCAGCCTTCATATTTAGCAGGAACCGG